>JBLIMI010000259.1:0-5852 GCA_047638655.1 Minisyncoccia bacterium
CCCGGTGCCGTGCCGGTCACCCGCGGCTATCCAATGCTGCCGGGCCCCGCCGACGAGCAAGACCACCCCCACCATCAGTCCCTCTGGTTTGCGCATGGGGATGTGAACGGCTACGACTTCTGGCATGGAACCGAACACAACGAGCGCATCGTCTGGGATGGAGACCTGACCGTCGAGAATGAGTCGGATCGCTGTCGAGTGCTCGCCAGTTACAACTGGATGGCCAACGAGGACACCTTGGTTTGCATGGAAGAGCGCGAACTGATCTTTAGCGAGAGTGAGGATGAACGCACCGTCGACATCCAGATCACGCTCACGCCCGGCTCGCAAGCGCTCGTGATGGGCGACACCAAGGAGGGTTCCTTCGCCCTGCGCATCCATCCGGCCTTGCGGGTGACGGGGAAGGCGGCGAACGGCCACTTGATGAACAGCGAAGGTCAGAGCGGCAGTGATGTCTGGGGCAAGCGCGCACGCTGGATCGATGACTCAGGCCATGTGGATAACGTCCCCGTGGGCATCGCCATCTTCGATCACCCCGAAAATCCGCGCCACCCCACCTGGTGGCACGCGCGCACTTATGGCTTGCTCGCTGCGAATCCCTTTGGCGTTCACGACTTCGAGGGCAAGCCCGAGGGCGCCGGCCAGATGACAATTCCAGTGGGAAGCCGCTTGCAGTTGCGCTACCGGGTGCTGCTGCACGGCGCGGACTGGGATGCGGCGCGCATCGACGAGGCCTACGGCGAGTGGATCACTGAGTAGCAGCGCGCTCGAAGGGTTGAGCGTCCACAACCGGCTTGGTGGAAAGCGCCCAGACACGCACACCGCTGACCCTGCCCGAGTCATCGAAGGATCCAAAGCCAATGCGCCCCCAGTCAAAGCCCTGGTCAAGCGCTTGCAGAATGGGAAGAGGCTCGTCGTCCCAAAAAACCTCAATGCTCCCTGACACGCTGCGGCGTTCGATGCGCACTCGATGCCAGGCCCCCTCCCCCCAGTCGATCCCTTGCTCGGCAACGTCGCTGAGCGGACGACGCGGGGCTCCATCAACGCGAAAGATGTTGTGAGCGTTCGCGTCGGGGCTGGTCGCCAAGTGCACATAGTCGTAGCACTCAGGTGAAGTGAACCCGAGGAATAGGCACATGTCGCGATGGCCGTAGTTGCGGCCTGTTTGCAACAACTCAACTTCGAGGTCGAAGTCAGCAAACAGCAATCCCGGAATCAAAGCGATGCTGGTCGGTGAGCGGAAAATCGGCGAGTACTGACTGGCCCCGGTCAACTCGAGCGATCCGCGGCCGCCTTCAGCGCTCCACTTCCAACAAGCAGGATCCGTGAAGGCGTAGCCTTCCAGGTCACTCTCGACCTCGAAATCTTGGGAGTAGACCAGCGGCCAGGCTCGCTCCACCTCGCCAACGGGTGGTGAAGACGCGCAAGAAACCAAAGTCAGGCTCAGTCCAATCAGCAATGCAATGCAGCGCATGGGCTCAAACCTTGTTGGGAACGACGAATCCCTCGCGGTACTCCCGAGTCGCCAGCCGGTTGGCTGCATCGTTCCCAATGAAAGTCTCCGTTTCCGGGTCCATTTCAATCCAGGGGCCGAGCCGCAATCCCGAACTTTCGACGTCGACCTGATTGGCCGCGAGATGCGCCCCAAGACGCTCGTAGGTTTCCGCTGCGGCTTTGTTGGAGGCCACCGACTCCGCGATTTCGCGTGCCTTGCGCCCTGAGCCTAGGTGGTGCGAGATGTTGCCCATGTGGCACATGGCGCTGGAAATGTGACCTTCCTGGATGTCCGCCTTCAACGTCGAAACATCGCGACTGCGCACGGCTTCGATGAAATTTGCGTAGTGATTACTGCTGCCCTCGAAGCGCTGAATCTCCTTACCCTCGAGGTCCAGAGCGATGGCCCGGTTGTAGTCCGGGATACGCAGGAAACCGTTTTCGCAATGAATGATCACGCCGATCCTGGCCCCCATGTAATTGTCCATGCGCCCGCCCCAATCCTCGGATTGAGCCTGTTTGTCCCGGGGCAGACCGCGCACTTCAAAGATCAGCGGAGCACTTTCAAACTCGTGGTACACCATCTGCGTGTTCGGTGTGTCTCCGTCATCGTCGTACCCCACGCGCCCTCCAATGCTCAGAGTGCGCGAAGGCAATTTCTTTTCCCCCAGCGCCCAACGCGCGATGTCCATTTGGTGGATTCCCTGGTTGCCCACGTCGCCACAGCCCGTATCAAAGACCCAGTGCCAATCGTAGTGCAAACTCTTGCGCATCAAGGGCTTCATGGGCGCAGGCCCCGTCCATAGGTTGTAGTCAATGTGCTTGCCCACTTCCTGAGGCTTCGCGACCTTGCCAATGCTCTTGCGCGGCTTGTAACAAAGACCACGGGCCAAATGAATCTTCCCGAGGTTACCCGCCTGGAGCCAGTCAATGCCCTGGGCAATGCCGTGGCTCGAACGGGACTGCGTCCCGGTCTGCACAATCCGCTTGTACTTGCGCGCGGCCTTCACGATCTGCGCGCCCTCCCAAATATTGTGGGACACCGGCTTCTCGAGGTAGACGTCTTTCCCCGCCTGACAGGCCCAAATGGCTTGCAGAGCATGCCAATGATTAGGAGAGGCCACGGAGATCGCATCGATGTCCTCACGGTCGAGGGCATGCCGCAGATCCGTATAGGTGTCGACCTTCTCTCCACGGTCGGTGAATTTTTTCTTCTCCCGAGCAAGGACATCTTGGTCCACGTCAACCAAGGCAACAACGCGCACACCGTCTAGTGAATGCAATCCGTTGATGTGACTCGTCCCGCGACTACGGATGCCAACACAGGCAACGCGCACCTCATCATTGGGTCCTCGACGCTTCGCAAGTGCCAGAGGAGTGGAACAGGACAGCGCGATCAGTGTCGCACCGCTGCCCTGCAGAAAACCGCGGCGGGAGAATCCAGTCATGGTCGATTCGGAGGTTGTTCGTTGGGAGAGATCCAGGAGTAGAATAGGGTACTCGGCGAATGACCAAGCCGCCACGATCCGCTCAAAGGCCCCACTGCGTACAGCGATGAAAGGGAAACAAGAACTGCTACTCACGCTCTGCGCGTTATTGGCGTCGTGTTCAGCGCCCTCCCCAGCGGGATCGAGCATCCGTGTGGCTCACCTCGAGGAACAAAGCGCTGAGGGTTTTAGCGAATTGCGTCTTGCCTTCGCTCGCGCGAATCCTGGGTACGACATCGAATGGTTCCCGGGGTGCCACACCCTTGCGCCTTCAAGGAAGAGTCGAGTGCTCTTCGTCCAGGGTCCAGAGAATCGGGACCAAGCGCCAACGCTTGGCGACATTTTGTTGCTTCCCGCCGGCGAAGAGTGGCGATCCCCGGATGACTCCCCCATCGACCTGCTCGCCTTTCAAGTTCCCAGTGACTTACCAGCCGAATTGCCTCATAGCATTCGGCCCGACTGGGATCCGAAGATCACCGACACCCCTGGCGGATGTGCGGAGGAGACCGGAGCCTATCGGCGCATCTTGCTCACCTGGCTTGAGACCAAGGGTCCGTACATCCTGCACTCGCTCAACGCGCACCGAGTTCGGATCAACGACTCCTTCTCGCACTACCATCCGCTCGAAGGGGGCTTTGATGAATTCTACTTGGTGCAAATGGCAGGCCCCGACGCACGGATATTGACGTCGGACTCGGTTGCGGCAATGGAAGCCCACGCCGTGACTGCGGAGCGCGCCGAGAGCCTGATCGATTCACGACCACTTCAACAGGGAGACCTCGTCTACTTGCCTCGCGGGACGATGCACCGCGGACTTGGTGGCGCTTTGGTCCAGGTCATCTCTGTGCCCGGCTTCGTTCCGAACAGCGAGGTCGGACTCGATCATCACTTGCGCGCAATCAATGAAATGCATGGCCTTCATGGTGAGCACGCCCTGCCCTTTCACGCAGCAGCCTCGGAACGCCCCACGACCAAGTAGGGCCCGAGCCCGGCAGCCTGAAACGTTGCAGGTGTGCGGTCAGGACAAAGTCGTCAGCGTCAGCGAGTCACTGTTCAGCGCGCACAAGCCAAGCCACGGTCCAACCAGACGCTTACTGCTCCTGCGACAATTCCACAGCCACTCGCACTTTCAAGACCCCGTTGATGGGTTCTGAAAGGCCCGCGGCAAGGATGGAGTACCGAATCGGTACCTCTGCGACGGCTCCCACGCTGGCGAAATGGATGTGAATGTCATTGGCGATCGACACCTCGATCCCGGGCTGCAACCAGGGCATTTCCGTGTGCACGCGGGTCTTCCCAGCGTCGTGAAGAACGCGGCGGCAAGTGCTGTCGGCTTCGGAAGCGGTCAAGTCGGTGCGCGAAGGCACACCTCCACCGTTGGCGTTGTGACAAGCAACACCTTGCATTAGGTTCCAGGCCTCAGGCTTCTCGGGCGGCAGCGGAGGGCGCAGGGGTTTGCGGATGGACTCCGGAAGATCCGCAAAGACCGTCAGGCCTCCGGGGAATTCCAGTCGCGCTTGAGCATCCCTGGCTAAGGCCTCGCCGACTTTGACCAGCATGACCTTGAAGTTGAGAGCAGAGCGCTTCCCGTTCTCAAGGGCGGGACTCGCGGACTCTCCCCAGACCCTTTAGCGCCAGTTCAGGCTATTTCTTCCGAGTGCCCTTGGCGAGATCAACGGCAAAAGCTGGAGGTTTCGACGGGGTTGTTTGCGAAGGTGAGCGCGTTAACTCTGCCCGCCCAGGACTTGCTCCGGACGAGAGAGATCTCGTTCGATGTGCTCGAAGAAACGGGAGGCATGCAGGCCGTCCATGAGTGCGTGATGCACCTCAACCGAGACCGGCATCATGACTTCTCCCTCTCGCTGGCCATACTTGCCAAACACGATCTTTGGCACCGAGTCCTCCTTCGTAAGGCGTCTTGCATGGGCGATCCCAGTGAAGCGCACCCAGGGCAATGTCGAGCCGTGAATCACCCCGTCATCACCGGGGCGATCATCCATCGAGTCCGTGGCAGGACGCTCCAAGACCGCCGTGGCTTGTTCACAGAATGACGCGAACGAGTGCGCGTGATCCAAGTAGCAAAAACGAAAGGTCTCGTCGGAATTCAATGCCGTCATGGCCACGCGAACTTGGTCGTGGACCCAGACGCGGTCGTCTCGCATTCGATACCGAAATGGCTCGATGCTGTTCACCGCCCGTTGGCACAGATACCAGCACGCGAGAGCGAAGGATTGATCCTTTTCGCGGCACCAGGCCAAGGTCTGCCCGACGGGCACCTCCGCGCAAATGTTGAAGAATGGAAGTTCGTATCCCCGGAAGAACTCAAATTGAGTCCGGCGGGGCCACTCACTCAAGTCGAGGTATCGGCCGCCAGGCATTCGGTTGCACCCTTGCTGTGATCTTCGTGGTTCATGAGTGTGAGGTTGGACCACATGCGAACTGTGGCCGCAACTGAGCACATGCAATTTCCAGTCGAACGGCGCTGGGAGGGGCGCTGGATACGAGAATTCGGGCCCGAGTGGCGTTCAGGAGAGTAGCGGCCAAGCCGGATGCACTTTGGTTCGCGGGCTTTCCCAACAGGGCGCCTTCGGATGCATTCACCTGGTCTATTCATGAGTCGATCAGGTTAGGCTTGTGGGCATCATGCCGACGCAATTTGCACGCTCCCACAAGGCCGCCGAAGCACTCGGCCTGGTGCGAGAGCTTCAACACCTCTTCGCGACAGCACTCGACGACATCAGCCGCTCCTTTGGGACGGCAAGCCAACTCGAGCCAGTGGAGTGGGAACGAGACGGAGGTCTGCACGGTGGCGGCGTTCGGCTCTGCACGGCGGACAGCCCGGTTTTCAACCGCGCCTCGGTCAATGTCTCC
>JBLIMI010000260.1:0-5844 GCA_047638655.1 Minisyncoccia bacterium
GGTTTCGACTACTACCACGATGACGTGGATTCTTTCAGCAGCGAGGAGCCGGTCCAGGGCCCCGTCGCGGACGACGCGAGCTACGACTTGTTCGGACTCTACATCCAGGACGAGGTCGCACTTTCCCGCAGCTTCGATGTGATCCTTGGCTTGCGTTACAACTACGCCGCCGCGGATGCCAACAGCGTGCTGGACCCGCTGACGAGCAGCCAAGTTTCCATCGAGGATGACTGGAACGCGCTCTTGGGGAGCCTGCGTTTTCTGTGGCGTTGGCAAGAGGAAGTGCTGCATGTGTTTGGCGGCGTCTCGCAAGGGTTTCGCACGCCCAATCTTTCGGACTTGACGCGCCTCGACAGCGCGCGCTCCAATGAATACGAGATCCCATCACCTGGGCTGGATCCCGAACGCTCCACCAGCTTTGAGCTCGGAGTGAAGTCCAGGAAGGAACGCCTCTCCGCCGAATTGGCGGTGTTCTACACGGTGATTGAAGATCAAATCGTGCGCTTCCCCACTGGCAACACGAATGGATCTGGTGAGCTGGAAATCACGAAGGACAACCTGGGGGACGGCTACGTTTCGGGCATCGAACTCGGGGCTGCCTACGAGATGGCTCCCCAGTGGACCGTCTTCGGCAACGCCGCGTACCAATACGGTCGGGTGGACACCTACCCGACCTCTGCACAGGTCTTGACCAGCGAGACGATTACGCGCCTGATGCCCTTTTCTGCTCAGGCCGGAGTGCTGTGGGAAGTGCCCGGAAGCGATGGTTGGATCGAAGCCCAGTTTGTCTATGCAGCAACGGCGGACCGACTCAACACCCGGGATCAATCGGACACCTCACGCATCCCGCCCGGGGGCACGCCGGAGTACTTGCTCGCGCACGTTCGCGCTGGCTTAGACTTGGCGGACGGCGTGACGCTCAACGTGGCTTTCGAGAACCTCGGCGACGTGAATTACCGGGTGCACGGTTCAGGCCAGAACGGACCAGGCCGGAATCTGACCCTGGGATTGACGCTCTCGTTCTAGGGGCCTCAGTCTCCGCGCGGTTCCGGCCAAGGATGCTGCGGCTCGCCCTGGTCGATCCAATCACGAAGCAAGACCAGCGCGCTCCATGAGTCCTTGCGCGACTTGCGCGCTTCTCCGTGGTGACCCGCTTCTTTCAGCAACTGTTCGGCTTCCTTGGTGGAGAGCCGTTCATCCTGGGGCAACACTTGAACATCCGGGTAGGCATCGCGCAGACGGCTCATGAACTGCAGCACATCCATTGCTCGGCCGCCAACGCTGCCGTCCATGTTGTAAGGCAGTCCCACCAAGACCGTGCGCGCATTGCGTTCTTCGAGCAACTCGCCAATGTGCTTCAGCAAAGCCTCGTCATCTCCGGGGCCGTACCACTGATCGAGGGGACGCGTAGCGATGCGCAAGGGGTCGCTAGACGCGAAGCCCGTCCGCTTCTCTCCGTGGTCGATGGCCAGAACTGAGGACTTCATAGCTAGAGGAAGTCTTTCCCCTCGGTCTTGAGCCGTTCGACAATGAGCTTCACATCCTGGGCACGATCTTTCGGGCAAACCAGCACGGCGTCGCCGGACCGGACCACCACCAGGTCTTGCACGCCGATCAACGCTGTTAGGGTTCCTGCTTCGCCAAAGACGATGTTACCTCTGGCGTCTTCGCAGATGACCTGCGACTGACCCGACTTGCAATTGCCCGCTTCGTCGGCCTCGCTGACTTCGGGCAAGCTGGTCCATGACCCCACATCGTCCCAACGGTAATCGATGGGCAGCACGCTGCGGTTCTGCGCGCGTTCCATGACCGCGATGTCGACGGGGAGAGCGGGCAGTCCGGGGAAGATGTCCCCCAAATCGGTGGAGCGCCCTGCCTGCTCCAGGGGTTCCAAGATCTCAGGTGCGAATTTGCGTAGGGCCTCGATCACCGTCCTCGACTCCCAGACAAAGATGCCCGCGTTCCACAGGAAATTGCCCGCCTCCATGAAGCTTTGCGCCCGCGTGAGTTCAGGCTTCTCCACGAAGCGCTCTACCCTGTGGGCGCGGAACTCTCCATGTTGCGCCACTTCTGCGCCTTGTTCGATGTAACCGTAACCCGTGGCCGGAAAAGTGGGTCGCACACCCAGGGTGACCAGGTTGGAGGCTCGCCTGGCTTCCTGCGCAGCCGCACGCAGGCTGGCACGAAAGTCCTCAGCCGGTTCGATCACGTGGTCTGCTGGCAGAACGACTTGCACAGCGCCGGGAGAACGCCGTTCGATCTCCAGCGCCGCCAAGGCAACGCAGGGGGCTGTGTTGCGACCTACCGGCTCCACCAGCACGTTTGCCGGGGGCAAGTCGGGCAAGCACGTCGTCACCTGCGCCGCTAGATCGCCCGAGGTCACCACCAGCACGCGCTCAAGAGGAACGAGGCCTTCCAGACGCTGGGCCGTGGCCGTGATCATTGGCAACTCGCTACCGATCGGCAAAAATTGCTTTGGCCGAGAGCGACGACTCGCCGGCCAAAAGCGCGTGCCTGATCCACCGGCCATGATGACCGCGTAGAAGGCACCTTCGGAAGTGGGAGGCTGGCTATCCATGGAGGTCAGCATACGGGGCTCGAGAGCTTGTCGCCCGTCTCCCCATAGCAAAAGTCAAATCCCTAGAACCTCGCCGGCAGGCGCGAGTATCCCGGTGCGGGCAACGCGCGCCAATTGTCTTCTACGCTGGTGAAGGGGTTGCTGAACACGCCCCGCAGTACGACCTGTGGCCGGGACATGTCGCCCCGAATTGAAATGGCGAGCAGGCGGTTTTGTAACCAGTGGATGATCTCGCCGAAGAACCCGGCCTTGTCGACCAGGCTGTAGCGCACTTCCAGGTCATGATTCAGGGTCCCGTCGAAGCCCATTGTGCCCGCCCCGCGCAATTGCAGCAGAGGCGAGTGCACGCCCATCCCTTCCATTTGAATGGCACCGTTGGCAACACGGAACTCGGACTCCATCTCGTCGAAGATGGCGGTTTCATCCAGTCCAAGTTGGCTGAAGAGCGCCCGCAATACGGGGACCGACCAAAGGATGGTCTGGCTCACTTTGCCTCGGCCGGATCCTTGGATGTCGAAGAGGTTTTCCAAGTCACCGTCGAGCTGGAATTGCGCATCGAACAGTCCGCGGTCGGCAATTCCAGAGGCGAACACCCCTTCCAACAGCAAGCGCACGTCCACATCCGAGAGCTTCAAGCCCGTGCGGAAGCGATAGGGGGGCAAGAGGTCGAGGGAAATGGCAGGCGCGCCCACTTGGCCCTGGACGCTCGAGCCCAATCCACTCAAGGTTCCACGGCAGAAGAGCCCCTGCAACTGCTCCACCGTGATCTGGGAGTCGTGGTAGGAGAGCAAGAGATCCGTTTGAGCCAGATCGCGGCCGAGGACTTGACCGTAGAGATCTTCGATGCGGCCCCAGGCCCGAAGCTCTTCCCGTTCCAAGACCAATTGCTCGAGTTGAATGCGCGCCGATCGAACGGTGACGGGAACGCCTGCGGTCATGGAGGCATCGCTCAAGGTGGCTTCACCTTGCATCTCGAGCCGAATCGGATCCACGCTCGGGACGTGCAGCACCAAGTGCCCGACTTCGACATCCAGCGTGCCACGCATTTCAAACTCACTGTAGAGAATCTCGGCAAGATCAGGTGCAAGGACCTGCGCCAGCAGACTGGGCGTGACTTCGAGGCGCTGTTCGTCCAGGTCCGCATCCAGTCGCAGCCCAGCTTGCGTTTCGGTGATCTCCAGATTGGAGAAACTGAGGGGCGTTCCGCCAACGAATGCCGTGATTCCCTTGGAGGTGATGCGCCCCTGTTCGTAGAGCAATTCTCCTCGAGTCTTGCTGATGTCCACTCCTTCTTCGCCAACGAGGTCGAGGTCCCGCATGAATATGTCGTAGGCCGTCTCTGCTGGGCCACCATCGACGGGTAACTGGAACCGATAGTCGAAGTCCACGGCGCCCCCCATGGCGAGGTTGCGTGTGCCGGCCAGAATGGGCGCGGGAGCGATTTGCGCCGAGCGCAGGATGTCCGCGAGCAGTTGGCGATCCTCACTCTCGATGGAGGCTCCCAACACGGTGCCACCTGACTCCCTATCCGTTTCAAAAACGGCATGAAACCCAACCGGGACCCCCGAGGAACCCCAATGGGCGAGCAGGGGGGAGACGGAGGTACGAGTGCGAGATCTGGGGGCCTGCTGGGGCTCACCAGGGATCGGCGGGGGCGAGTTCCAACCCTCCACTAGCACACGACCTCGCACACCTTGGGAACGCATGGGGAATGCGCGGGGTTGGACTTCAAATGAACTTCCTTTGGGCGTGATCTCGGTCCAAGTCAGGACATCCCCCGGTGCCTTGCGTGTGCGCACGAGGTCGAGATGGGCCTTGCCCCGGGGCGCAAACTCGCCGATGGCCTCGGCCACATCAGGCATCGTCTCGCCTAAGACTTGGACATCGGTGCCCTGCAAATCGATGCGTTCCACTTCCAGTTCCATGACCTCGAAGCGTGTGGGGCGAATGGGGTCAGCGGCTTTTTCAGCCTCGGCGCGCACCCTTCCGGAAAGATGCAATGAACGTGAACTGGCTGTCGTGCCGCTCACGTCAAAGCTGACCGCACTCTTGCCCAAGCCTCCATCGACCACGCGCACACGACCTTTCACTTGCTTGGCTGGCACGGGCAGCTCAATGAAGGTCGCGTTTACCTCTTCGAGGTCCACCAGGATTTCCAGGGCCGGTAGTTCTAACTCCCGGCGACTGGAGAGTCGCAAGTCCGCCGCCACATGGCCCCCTTCGATGCCGTAGGTCTCATAGAGTTGCATCACCTGCTTCAAGGTATGTAGACCCTGGAGCGCCTGCCTCACAGAAGCGTCGAGTTCGAGTCGGGGCACGTGGATGAAGAGGTCGCTCTCTGACAGCCCGTAACCCTTGGCGAAGGGGGGCATGTCGATTGGATTGGGCCAGAGCTGAAAGGAGCCCGAGACGGGGCCTGTCGGGTGGCTTCCGGCAAAGCGCACATCGAGCAAAGCGGGGCGCGTGAACCTCGGAGTGCGGGCGAAGAGTACTTGTGCCTGGTCTAGGGTGGCCGGCAGCGCGAAGGCCAGCGGATCCACGTCAGGTGTCCGTGGGTCGGGCCAGCCGTGATAGGCAGCGCTGACGGGACTGATTCCTTCGACGCTCAAGGTGAACTCAACACCTGCTGTTTGTTCGCCCGCGGGGTCTGGTATGCGCAAGCCGAAGAGGAAATCCGCGTGCCCTTCTGGGTCGAGGGAGCTGAACAAGGTCGGCAAGACGTCGGGGGCTTCCATGGCCAGCAGCCCGGGGGTGTTCACAAGCAAGTTCGGAGCTTGTAGCCAAGACTCGAGGGCGAGTCCTTTCCGCGCAGCTTGGCCGACGCGTGCGCCGGCCATGAGTTGTTGTCCATCCCAGGTCGCTTGCAGCTGGCCACCGCCGTGCCAGGCAGCGGCGGACCAAAAATCTTGCTCCGGGCTGGGTTCGAAGCTGGCCTGGAAAGCGAGTGCCAGATTCACGATCGGGAGTGGAGACTGGGACACCGATAGGGAACCGTCGTGCACTCGAAAGCGCACTTCCCCGCGCGGGGCAAGGTCTCCAAGAAGCTGGACGCTGCCGGTGGTGTAAAGGCCTACGCGTCCTTTGGGATGCATGCTGCGCAGGGCATCAAAGGCCGGCAAAGCGGGCATGTTCCATTGCTCTAGATCGAGTTCGTCGGCGATCGTGTGCAGCTCGAGCAGGCCCTCGGAATCGATCAGGCCGCTGAGGAACAACGCTTCGCGATCTTCTTTGCCTGGTATGGGGGGGAGATCTACGCGACCTAAAAT
>JBLIMI010000261.1:0-5811 GCA_047638655.1 Minisyncoccia bacterium
ACCAAGTGCTCGTCGATTGGGTTGCCCGTGGCGCACTCTTGGAAGCCCACCCGGCACGGGTGATGAGCCTCGAACTGCAGCCCTCCGATCCCAGCTTGCAACGTCCTGGCCTCGGCCAGCAATTCGCCGCCTGGGCCACCTACGCGGATGGAAGCCGAAGGGATGTCACTGCCCTCGCCACATTAGAAGTGGCCAACATCGAGGTCGCCAGTGCCGACGAACGCGGACTGATTCACGGATTGCGCAGGGGCGAATCCGCCATCCTGGCTCGTTTTGAGGGCGCATACGCCGCCACGAGAATGGTCGTGATGGAGGACTCCGGGGAGCCCTTCAAGTGGCTCGAAGAGCCCACCCACAACTACGTGGATCAACTCGTGCACGAGAAGTTGAAGCGGGTTCACGTGCAGCCCAGCGAACTCTGCACGGACGTGGAGTTTCTACGCCGGATCAGCCTGGATCTAACCGGACAGATCCCCACTCCCCGAGAAGTTCGCACGCTCTTGATGGACGGCCGCGAATCCAGGGTCAAGCGCAACGAACTGGTCGAACGCCTCATCGGCAGCCCGGCCTACGTAGCTCACTGGTCCAATCGCTGGTGCGACCTCTTGCAAGTCAACACCAAGTTCCTGGGTGAGGAGGGCGCGCAACGCACCCGAGATTGGATACGCAAAGCCGTGGCCAGCAACATGCCGTACGACGAGTTCGTCAACGCCATCTTGAATAGCTCTGGTTCCACCTATGAGAACCCCGCGAGCGCCTACTACAAGATCCTGCGCGAGCCCGATGTGGTCATGGAGAACACCACTCAACTCTTCCTTGGCGTCCGGTTCAGTTGCAACAAGTGCCACGACCATCCGTTTGAGCGCTGGACTCGAAACCAACACTGGGAACTGGCAGCCTTCTTTGGGCGCGTGGGACGTGAGAACGCTCCAGATTCGGCAATCATGGCACGTACCGCGGAGAACGCGCTCGACGGCAATCCGCCGGCCTTCGAGGAATTGATCTCCGATCTTCAAGAGGGTGAGGTTTCCGATCCCCTGACGAACCTCGAGGTCGCGCCCTCCTTCCCCTATGAGCACGAAGTCGCACTCCCGGACGACCTTGGCCGACGAGAACGGCTCTCGACCTGGCTGACCGCGCCATCCAATCCCTACTTCGCCCGCAGCTACGTCAATCGCCTTTGGGGCTACTTGATGGGCATGGGACTGATTGAACCCGTGGATGATTTACGGGCCAGCAACCCTCCCTCTAACCCCCAACTGCTCGATCGGCTCGAAGCTGAGTTCTTGCAAAGTCAGTTCGATGTGCGAGCCATGCTGCGCACGATTTGCCAGTCCCGGGCTTACCAACGCTCGATTGAGACCAACGACTCCAACAGGGAGGACGACCTCAACTTTTCCCACGCTCTCGCTCGCAGGCTTCCTGCGGAGGTGCTCTTTGACGCACTTCACCGAGCGACAGGCTCACGCTCCTTGCTCCCCGGCCAACGACCTGGGACCGCCGCTGCGGATCTCATTGATCCCAGCGTCAAAACAGCGGACGGCTTCTTGGATCTCTTTGGACGCCCCCCGCGTGAGAGTTCTTGCGAATGCGAGCGCACCAGTGGGATGTCGCTTGGCCAGGCCTTGAGCATGATCAACGGCCCGACCGTGGCCGACGCGATTCGGGACCCGAACAATGAAATCGCGCGCTTGGTCGCTTACGAATCGGATGCCGTCCACATTCTGGATGAGCTCTACATCACATTCCTCGGCCGGCCCCCCAGCGAGGCTGAACTCGCTGCTGTGCTGCCCGCCCTGGACGTGACGGACATTGGCAACCGTGCGTCACTGGAACCCGAGCAATTGCTGGCCGTAGTCGAACAGCAGCGCCAGTGGGAGACAGAGCTCAACATCCCCAACTGGAGCGTGGCCCAGCCCACACTCGCGAGTTCCAACATGGGGACGGTCTTTGAGATCGCGGATGACGGCTCACTGCTGGCCACCGGCGACCCGGTGGACAAGGACCATTACTCCATCGTTGTACAAGCCAGCGCCGGCACCATTCGCGGCCTGCGCATCGAGGCATTGCCCCACGAGAGCTTGCCCGCGAAAGGTCCTGGTCGATCGGAGAACGGTAACTTCGTGCTGCACGAGCTTCGCGTCAAGGCCGTCCCCCTCGATCAGCCAACTCACTCGCGTCCGCTGAAGCTTCAAAGTGCGAGCGCCAACTACTCCCAAGGCGGCTTCGCCGTGCAGGGCGCCATCGATGGCAACGCAACCAGCGGCTGGGCGATTTCAAGCCGCTTCGGCCAACCTCACCAAGCCATCTTTGAACTCGCCGAGGACATCGGGGGCAGCAGCGGAACGGTGCTCTTCCTCGAACTCGATCAGGACTTTGGAACCGCTCACGCCTTAGGCCACTTCCGCTTCTCTACCACATCCTCGCCTCGCCCTGTGCGCTATCACAACCTAGCGCCTGGTGTGGCCGAAGCCATAAAGGTGCCTTCCGATCAGCGCACGGAACAGCAACGAGCCCGGATCTACGCCGAATTCGTCCAGCGTCACCCGCAAGTGGCAGCCAGTCTGCGCCTTGGCACGGCCCAGGACTTGGCTTGGGCCTTGGTAGGCAGTCCGGCTTTTCTTTTCAATCGCTAGCCTGCATTCGTCATGAAGACGCGCTCCAGACAGAACAACGCACTTCCTGCCGGTGCTTTGCGCAGTTTGGAGCGCGTGTTCATGACGAATGCAGGCTAGCGCCCTAAGCTGTCACTCCACGATTCACTCCGCAAACCGAGTCACCCATCCTCATGCGCATTCGATCCTACCAGCATCCCCTCTCGTTCGTCCTATTGCTCGGAGTCGCCTACGCTGGCGTTCAAGGGGTTGGTTACGACGACACTCCCATGATCACGGGCACCACGTGGCGCGTTCACGACTCGAGTCGCACTCCTCCGCGCGTCGTGACCCCTGGCACTCTGGGGTCTGCTCCTTCCGATGCCCTGGTTCTCTTCGACGGCACGAGTCTCGATCAGTGGGAAGGTGGCCCGTGGAAGATCGAAAACGGCTACATGGAAGTCAACGGAGCCGGCAGCATCCAAACCAAGAGTGAGTTCACGGACTGCCAACTCCACCTGGAATGGTGCAGTCCCGCGGAAGTCAAAGGCGACAGTCAAGGACGAGGCAATAGCGGCGTTTTCTTGATGGGACGCTACGAGGTGCAGATCCTCGACTCCTATGACAACGTGAGCTACGCCGACGGCCAAGCCTCCGCGCTTTACGGCCAGACGCCGCCCCTCGTCAATGTCTGCCGCCCCCCCGGAGAGTGGCAAAGCTACGACATCATTTTCGAGGCTCCGCACTTCGAGGGCGGAGAGATGGCAGAACCGGCGTACGTCACGGTCATCCACAACGGCGTCGTCACCCATCATCGCAAGGCGATCATGGGGAGAACCGCTCACAAGACCATGGCTGCCTACAAGGAGCATGGTCCCGGGTCCATCCAACTCCAGGACCATGGTAACCCGGTGCGCTATCGGAACATTTGGCTGCGTGAACTCGGCGAATACGACCAGCGCTAATCGCTCCACTCCCCGCAACGGCTCCTCCTTCAAACTCACGTTTCATGCTTCACTCCACTCTGCGCATCGCCCTCGTTTCGCTCATGGCACTTTGCCCCTGGGCCCATTCGACGGTAACTCTCGAATCCAACGAAACCGAAGCCAAGCTGCGAGCACTCATTATCGACGGTGCCAACAATCACGACTGGGCATCCATGACGCCCGTCATGTCGGCGACGCTCAAGGCCTGCGGTCGATTCGAAGTTGTTGTTTCCAGCTTGCCCAAGAACGACGGCACCAAGGAAGCCTGGGCAGCCTGGAAACCGGACTTTGGCAAGTACGATGTGATCATCAGCAACTACAACGACGGCGGCAAATGCCGCTGGCCCGCGGAGCGGCGCACGGAGTTCGAGAAGTACATGCAGGCAGGCGGAGCATTCGTTTCCGTGCACGCAGCAGACAATTCATCCGAAGACTGGCCTGCCTACAACGAGATGATCGCCGTTGGCGGCTGGGGAGGGCGCAACGCACAGAAGAGCGGTTCACTGTTGCGCAAGAAAAACGGTGTCTGGTCCGCAGACACAGCGCCTGATTCCGCGAGTGGCGGTCACGGTGCACGTTGGGCTTTTCCGGTACGTAATGAAGCTCCTGAACATCCAATCATGCGAGGCATCCCAGAGTTGTGGATGCACGCACCTGACGAGCTTTACAACACGCTGCGTGGACCATGCAAGAATGTCACGGTCCTCGCCTCCTCGCCTTCCAAAGAGACAGGCGTGGACGAGCCCATGGCCATGATCATTGAGTACGGCAAGGGCCGCGTCTTTCACCTGCCGATGGGCCACGTGGGAGACCCCGAGACGCTCCGGTGTGTCGGTTTTCAGACATTGCTTGTACGCGGCACGGAGTTTGTCGCGACAGGAAAAGTGAGCATCGCACTTCCCAGCCTTTTTCCCGGCACTGACAAAGTGAGCTGCATCGAACCTTCCAAGGTGTCGTGGCGTAGCGCAGAAGGCGAATAGCAGCGAGAGTTCCCAGGGGTGAAATCCGCCGGTTCGCTTCCGCACCGGGCGTGGAGTGGAAATGCCCATGGGCAGGGGTGAGTCCGACCCTGATTCTTACTTGAATGATGGTCAACTCCTCTGGGATCGCGGCTATTGTTGAAACTGGCGCACCTGGTTCCCCGGACTCTAGCCGCAAACTTTAGATGCGCCCCTCTCTTCCAAACTGGAGAACGAACCATGCTCTCAAAGAAACTTTGGGCCACAGGCCTGAGCTCTGCACTCATCACCATGATGGGTTCGCTCGCTGGCGCAGCCCCTGGCTGATGAAGCCCCCCCGCTGATTCGGGAGGCAGTTCGTCTCCCGCCCCTGCACCACCCGCTGGTGGTAGCAATCCGTCTCCTGGAGGCGGTGGCGGTGCTGGACCCAGCACCGGTGGTCCCAGTACACCAACGCCCATCCCCATGCCCATGCCCAAGGTGGTGCGTGGCCCCAGCTCCAAGCACTACTTGAAAATGCAGTGGGACTATCCGGTATACGCACCGGGCGCTGCAGAACAAACAGAGGGCACCACTTCCCGGGCAGCGCGCCGCGCCTTGACCCGCGAAGAAGCCGTGCGCTACATCGCCGGTGATGACCCTCGCCCGCTGCTCATCTTGCGCGAGTGCAAAGTGTGCAATGGAACAGACGATGCGCTTCTAAAGAGCGGTAGCGACAACGAGAAGACATTCCTGTTATCCGCTTGGTTCCACTGTGTGAAACTCCCCGTGGACGTCATGGAGGACGACCACCCGTTCCACAACATCTTCGAGCAGAAGCAACCGGAACACCTTTTCGTTTGCTCCATCGATGGAAACAACCACAACGCTCTCGAGTCCCAGTCTTCGAAAGTCGAGCTGTGGGACTCCATGCAAGACTTGCTTAGTGCGGAGTACCGCAAAGGGCCCAAGGCCTCTCTCAAGAAGCTGGCTAGCTTGCTCGGAAAGCTTGACCAGCAAGACGCGCGACTCGATTTGCTTCTGAGCCGTCAAGAGCAAGTGCTTGAAGAGCAGGGCCCCGAGTCAAAGAAGCTTCCGAAGCTGGCATCCAAGATTGCCAAGGAAGAAGCTGCACTCTCCAAACTCCACGGAGATGTCTCAAAGGCCTACCGTCTTCAATTGAAACGCCAGAAAGAAGAGAGCAAGGGCTAAGGCCCCTGCCAACATCCAAAAGGAGGCGGCGGACACCTCGCGTGTACGCCGCCTCCTATTTCTTGATCGTCATCCGATTCC
>JBLIMI010000262.1:0-5788 GCA_047638655.1 Minisyncoccia bacterium
TTCGACCCGCGCACATCCGCTGACGTACAAGGCGCTGTCTTGCTCGGCGAGCGCCAACTCACTTTCCTTAACGACTGGTCCACGGACTGGTCGGATGGCACGTGGATGAAAGTCTGTCTGTCGCAGACGATCTTCGCCAACGTGGCGACCTTGCCCTCGGGCGCCGCGTCCGGGGCCGTACTACCGAACTTGAAGCGCCCGGGCCCCACAGATTATCCCGAAGGGGACCGCTTGGCCGCCGATTGCGACTCCAACGGCTGGCCGCAAACGGGGCGCAACCGCGCCCTGCGCGAGCTCCGTAGGGGCTTTGCCTTTCACGTAGCTGGCGACCAACACCTGGGAAGTTTCATTCGCTATGGAGTGGATGCGTTTGAAGACGCGGGCTATGCGTTCTGTGTGCCCTCGATCGCCAACACCTGGCCCCGCCGTTGGTACCCACCCACCGCAGGCGACAACCGTGCAGAGGGCAGCCCAAAATACACGGGGCAATTCCTCGACGGCTTTGGCAATCACGTCACGGTGCATGCAGTTTCCAACCCAGTGAAGTCGGGGCACGAACCCGCTGCCTTGCACGACCGTGCCCCCGGCTACGGCATCGTGCGCTTCAACCGCAAGACAAGGGAGATTGTGTCGGAATGCTGGCCGCGCTGGAGCGATCCACGCTTGCGTATGGCGCAGCTCTACCCTGGCTGGCCGCAACGAGTCCAGCAAGTGGACGGCTACTCGCCCACTGCCGTTGGCTTCCTACCCATGATCCAAGTCCGGGGAGCGAACACGCCTGTTGTGCAGCTCGTGCTCGAGTCCACTGGAGACATCGTCTACGCCTTGCGCCTCAACCAACCCGAGTTCCGCGCTCCGGTCTATGCGAGTGGAACGTACACGCTACGCGTCGGCGAACCCGGCGCTTGGCGAGAACTCAAGGGCCTCCAAGCAGGAACGGACCAGAAGCCAATTGTTGTCGAGTTCTAGTCCGGAGGCTTGCACCCGGTGAGATGTTCAGCCGCCCTTCATCACGCCTGCGGCGAGTTCGAAGAACTCCATGAACGCAGGCCCCAAGGTCACGACAAAGATTCCGGGCAAGAAGCAAATCACCAGGGGGAAGACCAGCTTCACCGGCAAGGAGTGAGCTTTGATCATGGCACGATTGCGCCTTTGCTCTCGCAGGTCAGTGGCTTGAGTACGTAGCACGCTCGAAAAGCCAGAACCAATCTGTTCGGCCTGAATCAGGGCGGAACAGAACACCGTCATGGAACTCACTTCACAGCGGCGCGTGAGTCTCCGAAAACAACGTATGCGGGAAATGCCCGCCATGGTCTCTGCCTGGAAGCCCTTGAACTCCTGAATCAGAGTCGAGGGTTCCTGGTCCGATTCGAGAATCTTGGCGAACGAAGCATCGAAGCCGAGGCCCGACTCGGACAGGGTTGCAAGCAGTTCGAGGATCACCGGAAGCTCCCGTTCGATGTCTTCCACGCGCTTGTGGCGCTTGCCACGAACGTACAACCAAGGAGTGATAGAGAGGGCGACGAAGATACCCCATGGCAAAATCGCCAAGGCGACTTTGGTCATTCCACCTGTCCCAGGTGCAAACCCGGACGCCTGCGCTTGAACAAAATCGAGCACGCTGGTGAATGCGAGGACGAGGCCGAGCACTCCCCCCACAAGCGTGCAAAGCAAGGTCGCGATCACAAATGCAGTGGTGGAGCCGGCTGCACGGAAACCGGACCGTACAAGCCACTCGCCAATGTATGAACCTCTAGGCTCTACGTCCTGCTCTCCGCGTTGATCTGCCTCCTTGACCATCATCCGCTCACGAGCCAGGCTGGCCTGAGAACGGGAAGTCAACAGGTAGTAGATTACGCCCATTCCCACGGCCCAAAGCCCGATGATGATCAGTGTGTTCATGTGGTCTTGGCGCTAGTAGCGGATCTTGATCATGCGCGACATCCAGAACAGGCCGAGTGCCTGCAGGATGAGCGCTACCGCGAGGATGCGAATCCCCATGTCGTCAGCGATGAAGGTCTCTACCCGGGCAGGATGGGTTTGCCAGGTCACAAATCCGATGCCGTAGGTAATCCCGAGTATTCCAAAGACGGACGCTTGAGCCTGCGTGGTCTCAGCGTTGATGCGTCGTTTAAGGTCCACATTGTCGCGGATTGAACGAGCCACCATGGCCAGAGTGGGCGCCAGGCTCCCGCCCGTTTCCTGATGCACGGCGAGCGTGAAACAGAAGAGACGATAGCTCTCCAGTGGGACCGAGCGTCTCAAGTCGTCCAGCGCGTCGTGGGGAGTTTCACCCAATCGAATCGCACCCACCAAGTCCTGCAAGTGGGTCCGCAGCGGCTCGCGCACTTCCTTGGAAGCGGTATCGATGGCGTCCAGCGAAGCCGCGCCAGCGTGTAGCCCGCCTACGATCAAGTCGATCGACTCGGCCAACTGCGTTTCCAGCAACAAGGCACGGCGCTTGGCCATGATCCCCAGGCCAATGTTGACGGCAACGCCTCCCACCATCAATAACGCCAGGCAGAAGATGCCCGCCCAAGCGGCAAAGGTGTAGAGCGCAAGGCTAAGCACGCCCACCGCCACATAACCAATCCAGCCGTAACGAGGAGCCAGTCCGACAGCTTCCTGAACCTCTTCATGCTCCTCATCCTCAAGGAACGGTTCGGACAAGCGGTCCCTGGACAACTGGTACAAGCGGCGCTTGCGCATGTACCAGGCGCCCACGCCGAGGCCCAAGGCCAAGCTACTTCCAAGGAGAACTTCAGGCATCGGACGAATGGCCGGGGGGCTTACGGAAGAGTTCCAACGGGAAGTCGAAACCTTGATCGCGCATTTCCAGAACGAGTCTCGGAACGATGCCGCTGGCCATGTAGTCTCCTACAACCTTGGTGCCTTTGCGACCCGTGCGCTTGAAGCGGTAAATCTCCTGCAGCAAGGGCGTGTTGCCCTCCATTCCTGCCACTTCCGTAATCGACTCTATGCGACGCACGCCGTCTTCATAACGACGCACCTGCACCAGGATGTCGAGGGCAGACGTAATTTGCTCCCGAATCGCTCGTGAGGGCAAGTCCAAGCCGGCCATGAGAACCATGGTTTCCAGTCGTGAAAGAGCGTCCCGCGAAGAGTTCGCGTGGATGGTGGAGAGCCCACCATCGTGGCCGGTATTCAGTGATTGCAACATGTCGAGGGCTTCCCCGCCACGCACCTCCCCCACGATGATGCGGTCAGGTCGCATGCGCAGGGAGTTGATCAGAAGTTCACGCGTGGTGATGGCTCCCTGATTTTCGACGTTGGGCGGCCGACTCTCCATTCGTACAAGATGGTCTTGGTCCAGCAGGAGTTCAGCTGTGTCCTCGATGGTGACGATCCGTTCCGTGTTCGGAATGGCCTCCGCCAGGCCAGAAAGCAAGGTCGACTTACCAGCGCCAGTACCACCTGCAATCAGGATGTTCTTGCGTTGTCGGACGACGAAGTCGAGGAACGTCATCATCTCCTGAGACCACATGCCAAGGCGCAGGAGATCGTCACGGCGCAGGCGTTGGCGACCAAAGCGACGAATGGAAATCGTCGGACTGTCGAGCGAAATCGGTGGAATGGTCGCGTTGACACGGCTGCCATCCGGGAGCCGCAAGTCCACCATCGGACATGAGAGGTCAATGCGTCGGCCAACTCGCGCGGCAAGCCGCTCGATGACGCGCTTGATGTGTTCCTCATCACGGAAGCGAACGTCCGCACGTTCCAGGCGACCGAAACGCTCCACATAGATCCGCGATGGGCTATTGACCAGGATGTCCGTCACTGCAGGGTCAGCCATCAGAGGTGCCAAGGGACCAACACCCAGAGTCTCCTCCAAGAGTTCATCCGCTAGGCGCTCCCGCTCGTCTGCGTTGAGGGGCAGTTCCTCATTCGCGAGTGTGCGCTCCACAAATTCATGGACAGCCTGTTCCACCTGCTCCTCCGAGCTGCCAAGCAAGTGCCTCTCGCCGATATCATCCAACAAGCGCTCATGCAGGCGAGTCTTGATGGAAAGGTAATCCACCTGCCCGCGCGAACCCTCGGGCTCCTGCTGTCGAGTGCTGGTACGTTCGGAGCGCGCGGCCTCGGGCCGCAGGCGGGCAGAGGCCGCCGTGGTGATCGCCGCACGGAATTTGCGGCGCGCCACGAGCAGATCTTTCTCCTGCCTAGCGGTCGACTCGTCCTCGATGGGTTCGAGTTCATCAAAAATCTCTTCGTCGCTCATGCCATGGCCTCCCCTGCGAGCGGATAGGTGCCGCGATCGGCCGCTGCTCTCGGTTCAGCGGACGGGCTCGGCAAGTTTTCGATCTCACTGGTCACACCATAAAGGGCCTTGCCAAAGCCAAAACGGCGACCGCAGGTCAACGCGTAGGGCTTGCCCGTATTCAGTGCGGTGATCAGCTTCTTCTGGAATGGGAACACATGCTCCACTTCGCGCCCGAGACGCTCCACCACGTCGGCAACCTTCAAGTTTCCCGCCACCTTGGGGAAGTTGTAGTTCAGGATGATGCGCTGGCGGGATTCCGACACCCCGACCTTCTTGAGCACTTCCAGGAAGTGGGCGTTGCCCACCACGCTCGGGACTGTCGCGTGAAACACGACATAAACCAAGTCCGAGAGGTCGAGGGCTGCCATGATCACGCTGTCGAGCATGGGGTAGGTATCGACGATGACGTACTTATAAGCCCGGCGCGCCAAAGTGATGATGCGTGAGAGTCCTTCCTCGTCCACGTGAGAAGCCTCGATCGCATCCAGCGGCGCAGCCAGCACGTGAAGTCCACTCTCGCTGGGTACCGCAAGCTGGCGAATCAATGTTTCGTCCAGTCGGTGGCTCTCCTGAATCGCGTCGACGATTGTGGTGATCGGGTTCACATCCACCATCATGGCTGCCACCCCAAGTTGCAACGAAGTATCGATCAGCAACACGTCGTTGGGGTTGTCCATGGCAAGCGAAACGGCCGTGCTCACCGAAGTCGTGGACTTGCCGGCGCCTCCCTTGTTCGAGACGAAAGAGATCACCTTGCCCAGAGAGCGACTCGCGCGAGGTGCTGCGCTGAAGACCCGATCCAGAAGTTGCTGTAGCTCGCCGGTCGAGAGTGGGCGGCGCAGGAAATCTGCAACCCCATTGCGCATGCCGTTGATGATGGCCTTGTTCTCGACTTCGGCTCCATCAAAGTTCTCTGAACGATAGGTCGCGACAACAACTGACTCCGGCGCGCATCTGCCAATTTCCTCTGCGAACTCCACCAAGGAACCGGAACTGCCTTCCACTTCGAAACAGATCAACTCTGGGCGACGAGCGCGAGCCGCTTCGAGACCCTTGCGGATGTCATGTGATTGCTGCAGGACGGGCTTCCACTTCTTGATACCCTTCAGGGCAGCAGCGAATTCTCCGCGAAGGGATTCGTCACGACCGACGATTAGGATTTGAGGATTCTTCATTGTTCTGTTGTTAGCGCACGTGAGCCGGAGCGTAGACGCGGGACTCGAGCCAGGTGTCGGGATAGTCCTCCCCATACAGGGGCGGAGCAATTGAATACAGTTGGCCAATCAGTTGGACCCATGCTTCATCTTGAGTCAACGCGCCCCCAGCCAACGGGGTTGAACTCTGCCTACCATCGAAACTCACACTGGCATTCCGCGCGGCCATCCAAGGCTGGCCAGGTGACATTTCATTCTTGAGCTTGACGATCAGCATATAAACATCGTCCGCGTTATCAGCATCGGGCGGAGTCTCAAGGAACTCGATACGAATACGAACAAACCCGCAGAC
>JBLIMI010000263.1:0-5776 GCA_047638655.1 Minisyncoccia bacterium
CATCCCGACACCCAAGAATTGCAAGGGAATGCGCAGGAAGGCCAGCGCATCATCCCAGTGCTCGGACAAGCTCTTGTTTTCCGCGAGCACGGCCGAGTCCACTTCAATCGGCCTCCCGTCTTCCCAGGAATAGGGCCTGGGGATCGCTGTCGAGCTGCGAACCAGCAAGCGGTCCCGAGCATCAAGCGCCATGGGGTGCACGCTCGATGAGTCCGATTCCAAGGGCCCAACGTCCCCGGTGAAGGGGTCAGGCTGCGGGGTCTCGGACTCGGAGTGAGGCTCACCTTGCATGCGTTTGGTATCGACCAAAGGCCCGCCCGAGCTTGAAGGGCCAGGGCCCGAAGGCCCGCCCGCGCGCATAAGCTGCTCTCCAGACTTGAATTTCATGCCCAAGAGCGGGACAAGGGGTACTGAATGAAAGTCCAAGGCCCCCCCTCCATCTGGCGCGCCACCTGGTGGATCGCCCGCAAGGAGCTACTGACCAGTTTCCGAGATCGCCAAATGGCGATCTACGCAGTGGTTCTGCCCATTTGCATGTACCCCGTTCTGTTCTGGATCATGATCCAGGGCGCACTGCTGGTGCAAGGCAAGCGCGAACACACCTCCGTGTCGGTGGGCATCATCGCCGAGCCCGGCGTGCAGGTTCCAGCAGGCCTCTACGACCACTTGAACTACGCTCCGGGAGCGTCCGAGCTCGAGGAAGGCGAGTTGCCCCTCGAGTTCGTGGAGACCCTGCGACTGGAGGACTCGCGGAACAGCGAACTCGCGGCTCGCGAAGCCCGCGCCAACACAGAAGCCCCGGTGAACGCCGTGCTCGTGCTCGAGGCCCAGGGCAATGAGCCAGCGCTGATCGCCTACGACAGCACCGACTCCAAGTCCTCCCTGGCTCGCACTCGCCTGGCGAAACGACTCGAACACTTCGCCGAGGGGAAACGAGAACAGGCAGCGTTCGCTGCCGGTATCGACCCCGCCTCCCTGGATCCAGTGGCGACCGACGAACGCAACCTGGCACCGGACGAGGAGATGGGCGCTTACGTGCTCTCTCTACTCCTGCCTTTGCTACTGGTGGTGATGTCGGTCATGGGAGCTTTCCATCCGGCCGTGGACTTGACCGCTGGCGAGCGAGAACGAGGCACCATGGAGACGACCATGATCCTGCCCATCCCTCGTCTGGCGGTTCACCAGGGGAAGATCCTCGCCGTCTCCACTTCGGCCATGTTGGCCACCAGTCTGAACTTGCTCGCGTTGGCGCTGTCCGCTTCCCATCTGCTTAAGATGCTGGGCAAGGGAGTCAACCTCGAGATTGAGATCCCGTTCTCGGCCTTCGCTGCCATCGCGCCTCTGGCGCTGCTCTTCACATTTTCCGTCAGTGCCATCCTGACCGGCGTAGCCGCTCTCGCCAAGAGTTTCAAGGAAGGCCAAGCCTTGCTGGGCCCGATCCAATTGCTGTTCTTGATGCCCGCCATGGCCAGCATCCTGCCGGGGCTTGAACTCACCACGAAGACCGCCTTCATTCCGATCGTCAACGTGGTGTTGGCTTTCCGGGCATTGCTACAGGGTCAAGCCTTGCCGCTCGAGTACACGCTGACCGCCGTTTCCCTGCTCGCTTACGCCGTGCTGGCGATTGTGTTTGCCGTTCGCATCCTCTCCCGGGAATCCCTTGGACTGGCTACAGACACCATTCCACTCCGACGCCTGTTCTTCTTCTTGCGCTCGCAAAAATCCACCCGATGAAAGAGACCGACCCCGAGATCGCCATCCTGGCCCAGGGCTTGCGAAAGACATTCCAGGACCCCGAACGAGGGGAAGTGGAGGCCGTGCGCGGCATCAACTTCAGTTGTCGGCGCGGGGAAGTCTATGGTTTGCTGGGCCCCAATGGCGCCGGCAAGACCACCACCCTGCGACTGCTGTCTACCATCCTGGCCCCCACCGCAGGCCGTGCCTTCCTCGATGGTGTGGATGTGCAGGAGAATCCGCTGGAAGCCCGGCGGCGCATGGGATTCTTGTCCACCAGTACGGGGCTTTACCCGCGCTTGACTGCCCGTGAGACCCTGCGCTACTTCGGCAAACTGCACGGACTCGGCGGCGATGAACTGGAAGCACGCATCGAGGAGTTGGTGGATACTTTCGAAATGCAATCCATCGCCGACGGTCGGGTAGAAGCCTTTTCAACCGGACAGAAGCAAAAGGTCTCGATCGCCCGTGCGGTCTTGCATGACCCGCCTGTCCTGATCCTTGATGAACCCACCACAGGACTCGACATCTTGTCTTCGAGCACGATGATTGAGTTCATCGAAGAACGGCGCAAAGCGGGCACATGCGTCCTTTTCAGTACGCACACAATGAGTGAAGCCGAACGGCTCTGCAATCGCATCGGCGTGATTCACAACGGTCGGCTACTCGCGGAAGGCACGCGCGAGGAACTCGCCGAACAAACCGGTGAGGAGTTCCTCGACTCCATCTTCCTGGCGCTAGTGCGCGGGACAGGAGATCCCCTTCTCGGGGACAAAGACTGTTGAGCGCTCCCAACCGGTCCACGAAGAAGCCGGCACAAGGCTTGTGGAAGCTCGTCTTGCGCACCGAGTTGACGGGGCTGCTGCGTGACCGCCGAGCCCTCTTCGCAGGTCTCGTGCTGCCAGCACTGCTCTACCCGTTCCTGTTCCTTGGGCAAGGATGGCTCAAAGACATCGCGGAAGAGACGCTCAACAGTCGCGAAGTGCGAGTCGCCATGGAGCTCTCGCAAGCACCGCCCCTGATGCGCGAGCGTCTGGAGGAACTGCTGGCCCTGGAGATTCCAATCACGCTCGAAAGACTTCCCGAGGGCGCCACCCGATCGCTCGACGAGGTTTTGCAGGAGGAGACACCGGCAAGCTGGATGCGTGAGGGAGAGCTTGCCGAGGACTTGATGGGCACGGAGAACAACTTGCTGCTCTATGCGGTCCCGGACCCCGTCACGCCTCGACGCACGCTCTTCCGGTTGCACTTCGACGGAGCGCAGGAAAACTCCCGTGAAGCACTCAAGCGGGTGCGCAAGGCCCTCGACGCGCTGCGGATGGAACACCGCCAGGCTCGCTTCGAGGAGAATTTTGGTGGTGACCCCGCCGCCAACCTCGTCAGCCGCGAACTCGACCTGGCCAGCAAAGAAAATCTCGGCGGCGCCTTGCTCGGACGGCTGTTGCCTCTGATCGCCGTCATGGTTCTGCTCTCGGGCGGTAGCTATGCCGCTCTCGCGGCCTTCGCAGGTGAGCGAGAGTCAGGAACCCTCGAAACCCTGCTCGTGCAGCCCATCGAGTCGCGAGCCATCGTTCTTGGCAAGTTCCTCGCGGTGTTGATGAGCGCACTAGCCACCCTCGTGCTCAACACGGGCAGCCTGCTACTCAGTGTGGGACTCGGCCTTGGCAGCTTGCCGGGTGCAGGTGAGGCCGTGGGGCAGCCCGCGTTGCTGCGCATTCTTGCGGGCGGGCTGCTGTTGCTTCCCGTTTGCCTGTTTCTCGTTTCTGTGTTGTGCCTGGTGTGCGGCAAGGCCCGTAGTTTCCGCGAGGGCCAGCACTACATCTTGCCCCTCTCCCTGCTCACGCTTCTTCCAGCCGCCCTCGCCCTGCAACCGGAGATCCAACTCGACGCATTCCTGGCCTGCGTCCCCATCGCAGGACCCGCCCTCGCTTTCCGGGACTTGATGATTGGGCAACTGGCCCTGGTGCCTGGCAGCTTGGCCGTTTCATCAACGCTGCTCTACTCGTGGTTTGCGCTGCGCCGTATCGGCAATTTGCTCGACGCCGAAAAAGTCCTGGCCAGCCAGTCCACTTCCGAAGAACAAAGCTTACGCAAGGAGCAATCCCGATCAGCGCTCACGTGGGGCTGGGCGGGCGTGCTCGGCGTGTACACCATCGGCGGGTTGATGCAGACCTTCCACCCGCTCTACGGCCTGCTTGGCACCCTGTGGCTCTTGCTGCCGGTGGCGGCGTACTTCTGCGTCAAACAGACAGCGAAGCGCGCCGCTGAGTCGATCCCCCGCGCCCTCGGCTTGCGCTTGCCAGCAGCCCATCACACCCTCGGCGTCATGCTCGCCGCACCGGCACTGGCTCAGCTAGCGCAGACCTGGTTCAAGTGGCAAGCCAAGGTCCTGCCGCTCCCGTCGAGCATGACCGATGCCGACTCTTTGCCCGTGGAACTCACCCAACTGTCGGGAATCAGCATGTTCCTCGTCTTCGCTCTCACGCCGGGCATTTGCGAGGAACTCTTCTTTCGCGGTGCCGTTCTCTCAGGCCTGAAGCGCGACCTGGCCCCTTGGAAAAGCGTGCTCTGGCAAGCCCTACTCTTCGGCGCCGTGCACGCCTCCATTTACCGCTTTGCCCCCACCGCCTTGCTCGGTGGACTGCTGGCCGCAATCACTCTGCGCAGTCGAAGCCTGTTCCCCGCGATGTTGTTGCACACGGCTTACAACGGCACCCTGATCCTGGCAACCGAGTCCATCCCCTGGTTGGAAGCCGCCTGGGTTCCGTGGTTGCTGGTTCCGGCTGCGGCTTTGTTGGCCCTGCCAGCCCGGCGTCGAGCGGGAGACTGAACCGGGATTGAGCTAAATGAACAGACGACTCACATCGGGTGATGCGAGTCGTCTGAGCTGTGCAGGTCTCTGCCGCTGGACCGGGATCACCCCAGTCCTACAGGCAAACGTGGCGGCAAATTACTTGCCGTACTTGCGATTTCCTGTGGCTTTGAGCTTGGCGACGGCCTTGCCGGAACCCATGCCCATCTTGCGCACACGGAGACGTCCACGGGTGGGACCTCCGGCTTTGAATTGGGACTTGGCCATTGGATTTGTTCTTGTTTGGGGCGTTGAAGGGAGGCCGCGGACTCGGGTCCACGGTTTCGAGGGAAGGTTTTAGCGGATTCTGGGACTCCCTACAACCCCCTGCCGCCATTTGGACTGCATGGGCAGAGTGTGGACAGAACATCCGGAACCCCATGTAGACAAGTGGTTTGGGTCGATATGAGGGTGATGCAAGGCCTGCGCCTCCCCAGGAAGATGTTTACGGGAGGGTCCAGTGCAGTCTGATCGACCCGCAAGGGCGATTCCCCGTGCCCTAATCCGTCTGTAGCTGAAGCTCCCAGACCAGAAATCCACACTCTCCACAGACAGTTCCTCTTGGAGCCTTCCAGAGGGGGGCTGGAATCGTAATCATGCCCACGATGGACTCTCCCCACGCCGAAACTCCCCCCCCTACCCATGACCTAGGCCGGCGCTGGATGGGACCGGCGGCCCTGCTCGCGGGTGCCGCGACGCTCCTGAGGGTGAAGGTGCTGGCGGACCTCGCGGGGCAGGTACGTGGAGTCCCCCATGGCTGGTCCACCTGGAGCGTCCTCGGCGAGTGGCCAGCGGAGTTGATTCAGGCTGGCATTCTGTGCGCCGTCGCCTGCGTGCTCGTCTTTGGTGTGGGTGGCTGGCGGCGCGCAGTCGGAACACTGATCGCTCTCGGCCTGGTGGCCTCCGCCATCACCGGCTGGCCCTTTCTCAATCCGCTGGATGGAAATCCCCTGCAAGTGCTCCCCCCGGTCCAATTGGCTCTGTGGGTCACGGCGGGCACGCTCTGGATTCCCCTGCTCGCCTGGGGAGCGGAACATTCGCGATTGGTGGGACGTCTGCTTTCCTCCCGAACGATCATCGCTCTTTGCATTCTCGCCAGTCTCGGCAGCTCGGCAACCATTCTCTGGAAACGATCTGAGAACGCTCCGCTGATGGATGTTCGTCACGTCCTCCCGAGCCCTGGGACCCATG
>JBLIMI010000264.1:0-5767 GCA_047638655.1 Minisyncoccia bacterium
TCTGCTCTCTGGACTTTACTCCGCCGGCGTGGCGGATCAGGTTCGCATTCAATACGGCGGCTCGGTCAAGCCCGGGAACGTCAAGGAACTGATGGCGATCTCCGATTTGGACGGTGCGCTTGTGGGCGGTGCTTCCCTCAAGCCCGAGCTTTTCCAACCGATCATCGATTTCGCCAAGTAGCCTGCAAGGGCTCCATTCATCAAATCAAGGTCTTGCCGCAAGGCGACCCTCCCTTTTACTTCACACCCTCTGCCGATTCCACGCGATGGATCTCCTTCAAACCCTTCTCTTTATCATCTTCGTTCTCTCCGCGATCGTCCTGACCGTGGTCATCCTGCTGCAGGAGGGCAAAGGAGGGGGCTTCGGTGACGCACTGGGCACCGCGGGTCAACAGACCTTTGGTGTTGCGACCAAGGGCATTCAATCTTTCACGGGGTTCATTGCAGCGGTCTTCTTGGTGAGCGCGATTTCCATTCACATTGTCGTACGCATGACCAGTACGCAATCGATCGTCGGAGATCCCGGCGTTGCTGTTCCGGCCGATTCCGGCGGCACAAGCGCGCCCGATCCCAGCGGCGACGGCAATTGATCGGAGGTCAAAGGTGAACGAAGCCGAAGTTCTAGAACACTTCCGCGCCAGCGGTGCCTTGCTCGAAGGTCACTTCGAGCTCTCTTCGGGGCTGCACTCGGACCGTTACTTTCAGTGCGCCTTGGTACTGAGCGAGCCGGCGCGGGCTGAAGTCTTAGCGCGGGCATTTGCTGAACAGGTGAAAGTGGACGTGGACTGCGTTGTGGGCCCGGCCATGGGGGCCGTCGTCTGGGCCCAAGAGGTGGGACGTGCCCTCGGCAAGCGCGCGCTCTTCACCGAACGCAAGGAAGGTGAGATGTGCTTACGCCGGGGCTTTACGTTTCGCCCGGGCGAACGCGTGCTCCTCGTCGAGGACGTCTTGACGACCGGTGGTTCCGCGCGTGAAGTCATCAGCGTGCTGGAGCAACACGGCGCCAAAGTCGTCGCTTGCGGGGCGCTGCTCAATCGTTCGGGCCGCAATCCGTTCGAGGAACTGAACCTGCCTCTTGTGGAGTTGATGCGCACCGAGGTTCAGGTGTGGGAGTCGGACAATTGTCCGCTTTGTGCTGCTGGCGGAGAGGCTCTAAAGCCCGGGAGCCGCCCGAAGCCCGCGGGAGAACTGGCTTGATCCGCTCGATGACAGGCTTCGGTCTGGGGGAAGGAGCCGACGGCGGGTTCAGTGTTCGCGTGGAGCTGCGCTCCGTGAATCACCGCTTTCTTCAGGCTCGCTTTCGGTTGCCTTCGGAGTTCGCACACCTCGAGCCCAAAGTCGACCAACGGGTCAAGAAACGGCTGTCGCGCGGGGCGGTGACCATGACCGTACTCGTGACTCGGGCGGCCGCGCCGAGTTCTGTAGGGGTGGATCAGGAAGTGGCTGCGCGTTACGCAGCTTTGTTGGCGGACTTGGCCGAACCCCTCGGCGTTCCCAATGACTTGACCCTATCCACTTTGGTTGGGTTGCCGGGCGTGATCGCAAGCAAGCAAGAGGACGGCCTTCACGAGAAGGAATCGGGTGTGTTGCTCGAAGCCGTTGACGCAGCACTGGAGAGGCTCGTGGAGATGCGAGCTACGGAAGGGGATGCTCTGGAAGCAGATATTCGTGCACAAACGGTGGCTGTGGTTCGCCTGCGTGCCGAGATCGGCGAGCGTATGCCGGCAGTGGTGACCGAGCACTTCGAGAACATGTGTCAGCGAGCACAGGACCTCATTGGAAAAGGCTCGAGCGTCGATCCGGGCGATCTCAAACGAGAGCTCGCGATGCTTGCGGAAAAGAGTGATATCTCCGAAGAGACCTCACGCCTCGACAGTCACATCGTGCAACTGAACAAAGTTCTCGATGGTGGGGGCGAGGTCGGGCGCAAGCTCGATTTCCTTGTGCAGGAACTGTATCGGGAAGCGAACACCATCGGCTCCAAAGCTGGAGACGCACAGGTGGCCCACGCGGTTGTGGATCTTAAGACTCACATCGAGCGCATCCGAGAGCAGGTTCAGAACATCGAGTAGTGTCCCACGCGCAAGGATTACGCGGGAGTTTAGCTGATGAGTGCACAAGGCAAGATGGTCGTGATCTCCGGTCCCTCTGGGGCAGGCAAGAGCACGATTTGTCGGCTGATCTTGAAGGACGAACGGGTGGAGTTCTCCATTTCGGTGACCACCCGGAAAATGAGAGAGGGCGAGAAAGACGGCCGTGACTACTACTTCTTGAACCCAGAAGAGTTCAGTTCGCGCATCGCGACTGGAGCTTTCATCGAGCACGCCCACGTTCATGGAAACATGTACGGAACTCTGCGCAAGCCGATGGATGATGCTCTGAAGGCCGGTCGTATCTACCTGCTCGAAATTGATGTACAAGGTGCTTTGCAGATGAAGGCTCAGGACATCCCTGGCCTCTACATTTTCATCTCGCCGCCCAGCTTCGATGAATTGCGCAAGCGCCTGGTGGGGCGTGCCTCGGAGACACCCGAAGTCCTGGAGCGCCGACTTCAGAAAGCAGAGGACGAATACCGCGAGCGCATTCGTTACGACCACATTATCGTCAATGACGACTTGGAGCAGTGCGTGGCGGAAGTGAAAAAATTGATCGGGCTCGACACGGTCGCAGGCAAAGAATCGAGGACGAACTCATGACTTGCATACTCCTTGGCGTGGGTGCCTCTGCATCCATCCACAAAGCGTGCGATCTGGCGAGCCAACTAACTCAAGCCGGGCACAACGTGCGCGTGATTCAAACTATGCACGCGGCAGAACTCGTATCTCCTCAATTGTTCGAGGCTTTGACGGGCCAGGCTGGCGCGGTTTCCGAATTTGGAGACGCGCGCAAGCAGGGTATGGATCACATCGAGCTTGCGCGCTGGGCCGAAGCATTCGTCTACGCGCCAATCACCGCTGCCGGGCTAGCGCGACTGGCCCAGGGCGCCGCAGACGATCTTGCGAGCACCATAGTGCTGGCGCTCGATCCGAAGTTGCCCAAGCTCCTGTGTCCCGCAATGAACCCAGTGATGTATGCCCATCCTGCTGTCGGGCGCAACATTGCGCGATGCGTGCAAGATGGTTGGCAACTGATGGAGCCGGTGAATGGCCGCCTTGCGTGTGATGAGGAAGGCGTTGGCCGCTTACCGGAAGTGCCAGACATCGTGGCGCGGGTCAACGAGCTAATTCGCTGATGGCTAAGCGCCGGCGCGTCGTCGTGACTGCGGGACCCACACGCGAACACGTGGACCCTGTGCGCTACTTAACGAATGAATCCAGCGGGCGCATGGGCTTTGCGATCGCCAAAGCGGCTGCCGCTGCCGGTTGCCACGTGACGCTTGTTGCCGGGCCCGTGGACTTGCTCACGCCCAAAGGGGTGAAGCGCGTAGACGTTGTCTCAGCAAGAGACATGTTGGCCGCAGTCCGAGAGGCCTTTCAAGACGCTGATGCGCTCTTCATGGCCGCAGCGGTGTCGGATTGGCGGCCGCGCCGCAAGTTGTCGGGGAAGTGGCGCAAGAAAGACGACGGCGAGGCGACGGTTCAACTGGACCTGGTGCGAAATCCGGACATCTTGAAGACGGTTGCAGCTCGCAAAGGGGATCGACTGGTCGTGGGCTTCGCGCTGGAAACGGCGGATGGTTTGCGCCGTGCACGCGGAAAGATGAAACGCAAAGGAACAGACTTTGTGGTTCTCAATGACGCGTCCGCACTATCAAGCTCTTACGCCACCGTGATCATTTTGGGAGCAGATGGCAGTTCAGTCGAACTCAGAGAACAGACAAAGGATGCGATCGCGAAAGCGATTGTTGCGCTCGGCTGCTAGGTGGGACAGAGGGCACTTCTTTCGTGCTATGGTCCGGCATGCGCATTCTTGTCCTTTATCCGGGTCTATATGAAGATCGCCGCAAGCTCTTGGCGCCCCATAAGTGGCGCTTGAAGTTGACCCGGACGAGTTTGATTCTGGCAGATGATTGCGTGCATCCGGACGACACACGTGTGTTTGGTGACGCGTTGCTGTTGCCGCCTGCCGAGCGTGTCGAGGAAGTTTGGAGAGTGCTTGCGGGATACTTGGACCGCCACCCGGTGGAGGGGATCGTGGCCCAGTCAGAGTCTGGACTCCTGATTGGCGCCCGGGTGGCTCGCGAGTACGGGCTTCCAGGGCCAACGGTTGAGTCCGTGATGGCGACAGTGAACAAATTTCAAACGAGGACTCGCCTGAAGGCAGCGGGGATTGCCCAGCCGGCATACGAGTTGGTTCGCAGCGCTGCAGAAGTGAAGCGCTTTGCTGGCGAGCATGGATGGCCGATTGTGCTCAAAGCAATTGCCTCTTCGCGTCAACGATTGGTGTCACGTGTGGATTGTGCAGAAGATGTTGATGCTGCAGTCGAAGACATGTTGTCGGCGCTACCCGCAGCTCGGGATGTGGTCCGCATGCAAAGCTTCGCGAAGCTCGATGGGATCGACTTGGGCCTGGATCCCTGCCGGCAATTCTTGGTGGAGGAATTTCAGACGGGGATTCCCCTGGAGTGCGACGCCATGATTTCGGGGGCGACACCTCGCTGGTTTGGCGTCTGCGAACAGGTTCCATGTCGGGAACGTGGCTTCTTCATCGCTGGCTACTTACTTCCGGGGCGCCTGGATGCAGGACAACAAAGCCGCGTCCTGCAAGTGGCCGAAGATTCCGTGCGAGCGCTTGGCCTGGAAGACACTGGGACCTCAGTGGAATTGCGACTCGGCCGCGATGGTCCCCGCATCATCGAGGTCAACGGCCGGCTGCCTTGGGACGAAGGCATGCAAGAGCTGGTCGAGGCTTCCGTGGGGGCCATGCCAGCCGTCCTGGCGCTGAAGATTGCTATGGGCCGGAAGCTCTCGCCCTTGCGTTTGCGGCGTCACGCTTCCTTGCTTTATCGTTCTAATTACATTGCGGGACTCGTCGAGAGCCTTCCCGATGCTGAGGAGTGGAAGCGCATCACAGGGCGCGCCGAGGCCGCTTGGCTCTTCACTCATGAGGGGGAATCGCTTCTTCATGGCGATCATCCCGACTCCCGGCCGCACGTGGCTGGGGTATTGACCGCCCACCGCAAGTCGATCCGCACGGCCTTTGACGAAGGCAATGCTATGCTGGACCGCCTGCGGATTCAGATCCAACCCGTTCAGACGAGCAAGAACAGTCCAGTGGAAGCATCCCACCGGAACTCGATCCTGCGCTAAGCCCCAGAACCACTCCATGCTGAGACATCCGGCTCGATACACACTTCTCTTCACGTTCGGGCTCTTGGCGGCCTTTTGCAATCCTCTCCACGCGCAGGAGGCAAAGGAAGCAAAGGATGCTGACAAGGATGCGTCAGTGATTGTGGTCCTTGATGAGGCCACGACGGCCGAGGATTCGGTGACGATCAACGGCAAGTCCGTGCCTTACTCGGTCACGACGGGCACCCAGCCCGTGTGGGACGATGACGGAAAGCCGATTGCCTCCATGTTCTATACGTTCTACCAGCGGCGGGACGTTTCGGACCTGAACAAGCGTCCGCTGGTCTTCTCGTTCAACGGTGGCCCCGGTTCCGCATCCGTCTGGATGCACTTGGCCTACACAGGGCCGCGCTTGCTCAATATCGATGACGAGGGCTATCCGGTTCAACCCTACGGTGTTCAGGAGAACCCTTACTCGATCCTCGATGTGGCTGACATCGTCTACATCGACCCTGTCAACACTGGCTTCTCCAGAATTC
>JBLIMI010000265.1:0-5726 GCA_047638655.1 Minisyncoccia bacterium
GGCGTTCCTCGTGAGCCTCACGGGACTGCCCCCCAGCGTCGGATTCTACGGCAAGTTGCTGCTGTTCAAGGTGGGTGTCGCAGAGGGTCTTGGCTGGCTGGTGTTCGTGGCCGCAATCAACAGCGTGGTCAGCCTCTTCTACTACTTCAGTGTCGCAAAGGCGCTCTTCTTGAAGGAGCCCTCCGACAAGCCTGCGATGTCCCAGCCGCTCTTTGCCGGGTTGATCGCGGTGCTTGGATTGCTAACGGTCTACTACGGGCTGATGCCAGGGGCGATGCAGGAGTTCGTGAACGCCTGCTCGTTGATGGGCAGCTAGCGCGCCGAGCCGACTCAATACAAGAAGGGAGCTCCCAGCCAGCGCTGGGAGCTCCCTTCTTTTTGTCAATCGCCGTGGCTAGTTGTCAGGCTTTCTCGCCGTGAACCCAAAGGCTGCCTGCTTCGCAGTACTCTCGGTATGTGTCCCAATCCGGGTAAGTGCTACTCGATTTGAATTCGGCTTCGACTCCAGCACCCCGGCGGTCCACCACTCGTTCTGTGCGGACATTCGTGAAGCCTGCTTTCTCGAATGCGGCTTGCCACGCAGCGGGAGAGAGGTGGTGCATGTCGAGCCCGACTCCAGCGGACCACCCTGCCGTGCTAGCGCGTCCTTCGTAGTTGTCCATGACGATCTCCGCATGTCCACCGCTCTGTAGCACTCGCAGGAACTCGGTGAGAGCTTGATCGAGGTCAGGGGTGTAATAGAGCGCCTCCATCGAAAACAGCATGTTGAACTTGCCGTCTTTGAAATCAAGCTTCTCGAAATGCCCGAGTTCATAGCGCGCGCGAATGGTGAGCGGTGACAGTTCTTCGGCGAGTTTGATCATGCCGGGGGAAGCATCCACTCCGATGGCCTGTACGCCAGCGCCCTTCTGGGCCAGGACTCGCGTCGCCCAACCGACTCCGCAGCCGAGGTCGAGAATTTGAAAGCCCGCTTTGATGTTGAGCTTGTCGATGACTTGCTCGACCACGTCACCGTGGTTCTTTTCCATACCCACGCCATGGCCGCCGGCGGCCCAATCATCGAACACGTTGGCGATCTTTTCGTGACTCATTGAGTTTCTCTATTTAGCCCCTGAGGGCTGATTGGCGGTGTTTTGGATTGCTGTCGCGCACTTGGCGACGATCTCGTCCAGGTGGTCGAAGACGACCTCCCAGTGATAATTCTGCTCGACGAACTGACGAGCCTGCTGCCCGATGGTACGAGCCCTTTCTGGATCCGCGAGCAATTCGCAGACGTGTTCTATGAAGAGCGTGGCATCGTCCGCGACGAGGTAGTCGCGGCCCGCCTGACCTTCCACCCCCTGGGTGGCCGAGGTGGTGCCGACTACAGGCAAGCCGCAAGCCATGGCCTCGAGCACCTTGTTTTGAATGCCCCTCGCGATGCGCAGAGGGGCGACGGCAACCGATCCTCTTTGGACCCACTCAGTCACGCTGTCGACAAAGCCCGTGACCTGGATGCCAGGCTGTTGGCCCAAGGCTTCGATCTCAGGGGTTGGGTGTGAGCCGATGATGGTGAAGCGCGTTTCGGGGTGGCGCTCGCGAATGCGTGGCAGGATTTCCTTCGCGAACCACAGGCAGCCGTCCACGTTGGGCAGGTAGTTCATGACTCCCGTGAAGACCAGATGCGATGCTTCCGCTTTGTCAGGTGCGGGCGCGAAAGCTTCCAGGTCGACTCCATTGCGCAGGACCGTGGAGCTGGCCCCAGGAATCTGCTCGTTGAAGATGCGTTCTTCTAGGGGCGTGCAAAGCACATTCTCCGTGAAGCTGTTGCCGATGCGGCGTTCGAACTCGAGCAACGTCTGCCACTCCCTGCGGTAAACGAGCGACATGGGGAAGCTGGCGCGCTCGGAGTATTGGCGCCATTTGTCCGAATCCAGCTCTCCAAGGTGCATGACCCTGGGAATGTGGGAGTGCGGCTCAAGGAACGCGCCCATCGACGAAGAGTAGGCGTAGGCCATGTCCGCCCACTGGGCAAGCTCGTCGACTTTGGCCTGCAGGCCTTTTGAGCCGTAAACGCCCAGAGTGAGTGGGGTCTTGGTCAAGAACAGGGGCAGGGCTGTGATCTTCTTCCAGCGCTCGTTGTGCGCGATCGGAAGGGTCTCAATCCCCATCTCGCAGAGAGCTTGAGCGGACTTGAAGTCGGCCTCGTCATGGGCGAAAGCGACGCAGCGCACCGTGTGCTCCCGGCGCAAACGGTCGACCAGACGCCAGGTCGTGATCTTGTCGCCGCGATTGGGAGGGTAAGGAACCCGTTGGGAGAGGAAGAGAATGTTCACGTTGGGGGGGATTGTCCGTACTTCCGGCCCCCCGGCAAGGCTGGATTCTCGGAAGCGGGTTCGCGGACGCTAGATCCCAGGGAAACTGCTATCGTTGGGCCCTCAATTGCTTCGATTTGACTGTTTCATGGACTCGATCATCACCCCCCAGTGTACCCAGAGCGCCTCATGGCGGACTCTAGGGCTGTTTTTGCTCGTGGGACTTGCCGCGCTTCCCGTGGGAGCGAATGCCTCCCAGGAGACGGATGAGGATTCTGCGACGGGAACGCTTTTCCAACCCCTCGACACGCAACGTCCCGAAGATGTAGCGAAGGAACTTTCCCACAAGGACCCGACCCTGGCCGGCTGGGACAGTGAAGTTCAGCAAGGTGGTGCCAAGGCGGCGCTCAAGGCCTTCTTGGGGAGCGTCTTCGAACACGGGTCCCGGCAGTTGGCAGACTTCGGCGAACTGTTCTCCAATTCGTTCGCTGGCAGCACCGTGCTCCGTCCCGGCGGAATGGACAAGACCTACGACGACGGCGCAACTCGCACCCACCGTGCTGACAGCATTTCCTCCGAGCGATTCGCTGGGGACCAGCTTGGGCGCCTACTCACGGAATTGTGCGCTCCCTATGAAGCGAGCAGCCATCCGCACGCGATTCTGAAGATCATCACGAGCGACAGTCTCCCAAACGGTGGACTCAAAACCGAAGCCCTGATTCAGATCGATGGGCAATCGGGCTCCGGCCGCCTGCAGCAAAATTTCAACTGGTTGGTGACGTGGAGTGTGACGGAGGGAGAACAACTCCAAATTAGAGACATCGAGTTGTTGGAATTCACAGAGGCCTACACACCAAAGAACATCTACTCGGAAGTGACCGAGACTCTCTTTGGCAGCTTGCCGTTCTATGAGGAACATGTCCTCCACGGAGTGGATGATTACGCCAATCGATACGACGTGCTTGGCGGCACAGCCTTCCTCGGTAGCCAAGGCGTCACGGTGGCGGACATCAATAATGATGGGTACCAGGACATCTACATTTGTCAGGAGGGCGGCGTTAGTAATCGACTTCTGTTGCACAATCCAGATGGGACGGTCATCGACGTTTCCATGCAAACGGGCGCAGGCATTTTGGATGCTACACGCAGCGCTTTGGTGCTGGACATCGATGCGGATGGCGACCAGGACCTCGTGCTTGCGATTGGTTCAAACGTCCTGATTCTCTACAACGATGGCGAACTGCGCTTCACCGAGAATCAATGGCTGGTGGATGAGCTTCCCAGCGATGTGTTTTCCATGGCGGCGGCCGACCCGGACAACGACGGCGACCTGGACATCTACGCCTGCAGGCACAACAGCATGGGAAGCCTGGGTGCCAATCCGGTGCCGCTCTATGATGCGAACAACGGCGCGCCGAATCTCTTTTGGCGCAACGAAGGCAACCGCGAGTTCACCCAGGCCACCAAGGAAGTGGGGCTGGACACGAACAACACCAAATTCAGCTTTGCTGCCGTTTGGGAAGACTTCGATGCTGACGGAGACCTGGATCTGTTTGTTGCCAATGACTACGGGCGCAACAACCTCTACCGCAACGAGGACGGACACTTCAAGGACGTTGGGACCGAGGTGGGGATCGCCGAATCCGCGGCTAGCATGGGAATTAGCTGCGCGGACTACGACCTCGATGGCGACATCGACTTGCTCGTCAGCAACATGTTCTCGGCGGCAGGCCAGAGGACCGTGTCGCACACCGAGAAGTTCATGGAGAAGCAACGGATAGAAACCCAAGCGGACTTCGCTCGTACGGCGCGGGGAAACACCCTCTTCTCCAACAACGGCAAGGGCGTCTTCGGTGATGAGACTGATGTGGCCGGGATTGCCATGGGGCGTTGGTCTTGGGGAAGTCGATTCATCGATTTCAACAACGACGGTCTCGAGGACATGTATGTGCCCAACGGGTTTGTGACGAACACAAACTCAGACGACTTGTGAAGCTTCTTCTGGCGTCGCGTGGCGACGCAATCTCCGCAGGTGGTCGACTCGTCCAAAGAGGATCTGAACGAATACCGCGCGGCCTGGGCGGCTTCGCGAGTCCTCGTGCTGGAAGAGGGCGCCTCCTGGAGCGGGAATGAGCTGAACTGCTCCTACTTCAATACGGGCGACGGCCAATTCGTGAATGTGTCCGCGATCACCGGCGCGGAGTTCATTGATGACGCGCGCTCGATGGTCCCAGTGGATTGGGACAATGACGGGGATCTCGACATGATCCTCAAGAACCGCACAGCGCCCCGCGTGCGGATGCTGCGCAATGACTACAACTCGAATGCCCACTTCATCTCTCTCGACCTAGTCGGGACGGTTGGGCACCCGGATGCGATTGGATCACAGGTCTTGGTGGAGGCTGGCGGCAAGACCTACATGCGCCGAGTTTATTGTGGCGACGGTTTCTTGGCTCAAGCGCCGCGGCGCCTGCACTTCGGACTGGGTCAGGCCGAGTCCATTGACCGGCTGACCGTGAACTGGGCGGATGGCAGTTCAGAGGTCTTCGAGCAACCCGCGATGGATTCCCTCATGCGCATTGTCCAGGGGACGGGCAAGTTGGAAGAAGTGCCTTTGCGGAAGGGCCACAAGTTCCGCCGAGCACCGATCAAGACCGTCACGGCTAGTGAGCGGTTGATCGCGCGGGTACCGCTTGCGGAGAAAATCCCTTTGAGTCTCTTCCCGTTGCCGTCTTTCGAGAACCCCGAGCGTGTCGTGGGCGACCTGGCCGGGAAGCCCATCCTGGTCAACCTCTGGGCGAGTTGGTGCGGTGGCTGCCGAGTAGAGTTGAAGGATCTCGAAACCCACGCTGAACAGATCGCGCTGACTGGTTTGCAGATCGTTCCGATGACCACAGACGATGCGGACAGCTATCCCGCGGCTGCGAAAATCCTGGAAGGCCATGGGTTGGGCGCTCTGTCAGGTTTTGTGACCGAAGAGCAGATGAAGGCGTTTCAGTTGCTGTTCATCGCGGTCTTTGGGAAGCCCGACACGGTTCCTCTCCCCACGAGTCTCTTGTTCGATCAGCGCGGTCAGCTGGCTGCCCTCTACTTGGGTCCCGTGGATGTTGAGGTGCTGCTGCAAGACCTCGGCCGGCTCGCTGAAATGAATCCGGAACTGGCGGCCGACACGGGGATCTACGGTGGGGGTCGTTGGGCGTTCGCTTTTGCGCGTGACTACCGCACCTTGGCCTACGGTTTTCGTGTGCTTGGATTGCAGGAACTGGACGACTTCTTCTTAGCACTGGCGAGGTCTCGTGAGTAGGCGAGTCGATTCTATCGGCGGAGTGGGGCACCAATAAAAGAGCCCGACACTTCCGAGGAAGCGCCGGGCAGAAGAGAGAAGCAGATCAGGTCAAAGGCAGAATTGAACTGACAGGCCGTCTGTGGTGT
>JBLIMI010000266.1:0-5718 GCA_047638655.1 Minisyncoccia bacterium
TATTGGCGCACGGCAAGCGCCAGGTCGTCGATTGGCATGTTGGCCCCTAGGAATACCGGGGTCCAGCCGTGCATCTCGAATTGGTCCGCCACCACATGCAATCCGATGTCGTGTAGGTTGCCCGGTACCGAGGCCAGCAAAACTCTCTTATCGGTGCTCGCGGCTATTGGCATGTGGGTTCGAAGAGTGACGAGAGCACGCTCGACAATTCGTGAGCCCAGGTGCTCCTCCGCGATTGAGATCTCACCCTTGTGCCACATATCGCCCAGTTCTCGCTGCGCGGGGGTAAGCACGAGGTGGTGCAGATCGGAAATTGAGACATCGCTTACGATAGCCTCGTTGATGATCTGCTCGGCGACAGCGGGCTTGCCTTCGAGAACCGCTAGGAGGAACCGACCAAGACAGTCTGCCTGGGGGTTGGGGTCATCGACAGGCACAGGCTGCACGTCTGAGGATGGATGGGAACCATCTAGGGCGGCTTGCAGGTAGTCGCCTGCGAAGAGACCATCTTGATCTGGCAGATTGGCGAGCAACTCGGCCTTGAGATGGGTCAAGAGTTCAGTGAGCAACGTGGGGGGCACTTCCCGGCTAGCGTGTAGTCCCGCGAGCCAACAGGTGTCACGCACGAAGACTTTCGAACACCCCGTGGCTAAGGCTTCGGCCAAGCACTGGATTCGTCCCTCTACTTCGTCCACCAAGGACTGGAAGCCAAATTCCTCTACCAAGCGCGTTCCGGTGCCACCTGACTCCTGCATGCGAAGGACTGTTGCGGAAGAAAAGGCCCGCCCAGATTGGTCGAGTATCGTAGCTATGAAGATTCCTCTTTCGTTCATTGTCGGTTCGTTATCTCTTGGGGCCGAGAAGGGACCGGCCACGTTTCAGAATCAAATCGCGAAGGCGATTGGGAATCACTCGGGAGCGCTTAAGGGATGCCATGCAAACTAAGCTCGCTGCTGACTCGTAATCGCTGGGTGTAAACTCAAAGTGCTCGTGCAAGAGCGCTAACTCCTCGTGTTCACTGGCCGGCAGGAAGCCGAGAACGCAGTTTTGAGTGAGTTGCTCATAACGAGCCCAATTTGCGCTGGACTTCATGAGTGCGTCCCCTGATTAAGGTCTCGGTCCGCGACTAGCTTTCTTATTTTCTCCAGTCCTCGACGGGCATGACTCTTGACCGTTCCGAGGGGCAGGCGGGTGAGCTCCGCTATCTGAGGATGGGTCAGGGAATCAACGACGGAGAGTTGCAATACACGTTGTTGGTCGGGACTGAGTTGCTCAATGGCTTGCCTCGCTACGCGAGCCTCGTCTCCAAGGTCCACCTGCTCAAAGCCCTCTTCCGTCACCGGCGTCGTGTCTTCGATTTCGACTGTTCTTGGCCGGCGGCCTTGCCTGCGCTGATGATCAATCAAGCGCCGGCGGGCGATGGTCGTGATGAACACAGCCTCGGAGGCACGCTCGTGGTCGTAGCGCCCTGCGTGTTTCCAAATCTGGATAAATATCTCCTGAACGAGATCTTCAGCAGCTGTCGCACCAACTTGACGGTGGGCGAGAGAATACACCAAGGCCCCGTATTGATCGAGAAGGGCTGCGACCGCCGATTGATCACCGGCCGCGACTTTTTCTAGCAGGGTCGCTTTTCTGTTTGTGAGTTCTTCGATCGGGGGTCCTAAGGCTAGAGTTTGCTTCACGTCGCTAGGCAGGAAACGAAGCGCGCTGGTCTTGGCCACCACATTGTTGTTGATACTGACCGAGACGCAACTTTTGGCGTGTGTTTTTGCTAGACATGTAGCGCACATTGCCAAACACCTCTCGTTCAGGGCCCCAGGCTCGATCATACCTTCCCAGGACCCAGAAGATTCCGCTGTAGGAGTTGGGATCCCGGCCATCGAGGGCGTAGCGATCGTTGAGTTCCAACATGATCTCGAGGGCGACTCGGGGACTCGGGCTCCAGTGCAGGATCTTCTTGCCCCAAAGCAGGCGCAGGTAGTTATGCATGCGACCGCTCTCTCTCAGTTCCGTTTGCGAAAAGACCCCGGGCATTGCGAGCCTGGACGTGCCCGTTCTCCCGATAGACTCGAATGCGCTCGAGACCGCAAGAGGGGGATCCTTTCTTGAATACGTATCCATCAAGGGATCCCAGTTCTTTAGTTTTCTCGCGGGCGTAGTTCTCCATCTGGCCCGTGAAGTCTTCACCAGTCGATTTGGCGACTAGGGTTTGCCTGGACTCCCCGTCGACGAGAGGGATCGCGGGCCGCGGCGTCCCCATGCCCGATTCAACCTCGGGGCAAATGGGGACCCATTCAACCCAATTGCCAAGTGTTTCCTCGACGAAGTGGTCACGCGCATGCCCTCCGTCATATCGCACGGATTCTCCGAGCAGATAGGACGAGACACCCAAGGTGACTGGGCTCTCGTCGGAATGCCAGATCTTCCGTGCGGGGTCGGGGTCGGCGGTGGAAGACGACCGCGTTCTAAGTGGAATGGGCTGGGCAGACATGGGGTAAATCAGCGCTCAAGGGCAATCCTCAGAGCGCCTTCGAGTTTGGGGTGCTTGAACTTGAATCCACTCCCGAGTAGGACTTGTGGTTCGACCCGCATGCTGGCCAGCAAGAGTTCGTCTGCCATCTTGCCGAGCGCCAGCCGCGCACCGAAGGCCGGGAGGGGTAGGATCGTTGGACGTGAGATCACCTTGCCGAGAGTCTTTGTGTACTCGTTGTTCGTGACGGGTTGCGGGCTGACGGCGTTGACTTGACCTTCGATGGTTTCGTCCTGAATTGCATGGCGGATGGAACCCAAAAGATCGCTCAACTCGATCCAGCTCATCCACTGCTTGCCACTTCCGATCTTGCCTCCGAAGCCCAATTGGAATGGAATTAGCATCTTGGCGAGGGCGCCGCCCTGCGCGCTCAAGACCATACCGATACGCATGTTGACCACCCGAATACCGGCCTCTCGTGCTGGCTCACTAGCGTCCTCCCAAGCTTGGCAGACCTCAGCCAAGAAACCCGTTCCTACTGCGCTGCTCTCTGTCAGGACATTCTCACCTTGGTCGCCGTAGTACCCGATAGCCGAGGCACAGACGAAGACTTGGGGCTTGTGCTTCACTTTGGCCAGGGCCCTACACAACAGGCCGGTGCCCTCGACGCGGCTATCGCGAATCCGGGACATCTTCTTCTGGGTCCAGCGGCCATCCGCGATGCTCTCGCCCGCTAGGTGTACAACGGCGTCGTAGCCTTCAAGGGATTCCTCCCGGAGTTCTTGGGTCTCCGGGTCCCACTGGATGTCGTGGCCATTCAGCGCGGGGCGGCGGACGAGAATGTCCACTTGGTCCCCGTTCGAGGAAAACTCCTTGAGGAGGGCGGAGCCAACCAGTCCTGTGGATCCTGAGAGTAGTACTTTCATAATGCGCTTGGCTGAGTTGTGGCCGCCTGGTGCTAGGCCGCCCGGTTGCCAAGTGATTCGCCGAAAGTGGGGAGGCGGATGCACGAAGTGCCGACTAATGTCTTCCTCTTTGTGGGGACAGCCTAGCCCTGTCTCTTGATGAGCAGTGGGTGGTGGAAGGTCGGAGGAGAAGTTCAAGATGCTTGCATCCGCTCTTGGAGTTGCTGCGAAGACATTTGTAGTCAACAGGATTGACCAAACCGCCACCCCCCCCCACTTCGAAAGAAAAAATACCATGCTTTTCACAACCTCCCTTGTCACCTCTCTCATTCTCGCTGCAGCACCCTCTGATACGTGCACTGCAAGTACCGCGGCAGCCGCAGTTCCCATCCAGAAGACGATTGTTGAGACGGCTCTTGGAGCCGAATCCTTTTCTACATTGGTCACAGCGTTGAAAGCAGCTGACCTTGTGGATGCGCTTCAAGCAGAGGGCAGCTTCACCGTATTCGCGCCCACCAACGCGGCCTTCGCGAAATTGCCCGAGAAGCAACTCGCTACGCTGCTCGACCCCAAGAACAAGCTTCTGCTCCAATCCATTCTCACCTACCACGTGGTTCCGGGGGAGCTCATGGCCAAGCAGGTCCTGAAGAGAAAAAACGCACTGACATTGAACGGGCAGCGCGTCGACTTTAACGTCATCAAAGGCGTTGTCACGGTAGATGGAGCGAGCGTAACGAGCACTGACCTCGACTGCTCCAACGGAGTGATTCACGTCATCGACACAGTTATTCTCCCGAGCACCATGGATCTGATTGCGACGGCCGTCCAGGCAGGATCATTCAAGACTCTCGCAGCGGCCCTGCAGGCAACTGCACTCACTGAAGCTCTCCAGGGCAAAGGTCCTTTCACCGTCTTCGCGCCGACGGATGCGGCGTTCGCCGCTCTTCCTGAGGGCACGGTAGCTACCCTGCTGAAGCCGGAGAATCACAAGAAGCTAGCCGCCATTCTCACTTTCCACGTGGTGCCCGGCCGGATCTATTCCGAGGCCGTAGCTGCTGGCGGTACGTTCACCACCCTCCAGGGCCAGAAGCTCAAGAGTCGTAACCACGAGTCCACAGTGACGATCAACGGCGCTGGCATCGTCAAGGCCAACATCGAGGCCACGAACGGGGTCATCCACGTTATCGATAAGGTTCTTCTTCCTGAGTAGGGAGTGACCAGACAAGTACGTAACTCCATCGTCACTAATCTCAGAGTGATCGAGGCCTCCAGTTAAGAGGAGAACTTCGACGCTGCAATGAAGGGGTAGACTTGAGTTATCTTGCGGGCTCGTAGGGCGGAACAAACCACAGGATGTCCCTGTGAAACTTGCTCCGCCCTGAGCTATTGCGGGCCCCGTTTGGAAACGGACGCCGACCGTGTCGGGGGTACAACGACTGTTGCTCCACGCGACCCGGCCTGCTCGTAGACGACCACTGTTTTGTAGGCGGCATCACCTGTAAGGCTCGCCAACTTGCCCTTGGTTCTCTTGATGATCTTGATCCCGGTCTTGGCGGCATCACCCGTGCTGTCCGTGAGAACCTGTGCCGTGATCTGGCCCGCTCAGTCAACGTCGATGAGTAATTTGCGCCAACCACGCATTCCCCGTTCCCCGTGCTTGGCAGCTGCCCATTCTGCTTCCCCGACAATCGACAGGCCCGTGTTATAGATGATCAGGTGCAGGGGCTTCTTGGACTGCAGCACACCAAGGTTCACCTCCAAAGCGGAGCATCTTAGCGATATCGTGGTGTGACACGGCGCTTCGGGACTGAGGTCCATCAGCTCAAGCAGCGAACGCAGGAAGTCCTCGGTCTGGCGGAGTGGCAACTGGAACAACAGCCGTAACGTCAACGCGGTTTCGATGGCGATGTCCGAGTACTTGCGCGGGGATCCACAATGCCCCGTGTGCTTGGCATTCGACGACTTGATTACATCGGGCGTGATCCATAGAGAGATGTTGACGCGTTGAACGAGGGCTTGGTCGTAACTGGCCCAGTTGGTGACGCGGTAATTCGTCTTGTGATTCGGGTGCACTCTTGAATTCATGCCGAGGCTTCCGACTGATCAATGCGCGGTCATTGAAAATCGCGGCTCAAGGGGGGCCGAGAAGGGCGCGAGATATGCACCAACGGCCCGTAGTGGGGGAGGTGGGCCTCGAACCTGGCTGCCAGGAGGATTTACAGGATTCTGGGGAGCGCGCGCGTGGGGGAGAGACATCTTTTTTCAGTTGTACTCAACTGCCCTTCGGCCAATTGCAATGGTGTCGATTCGGAAGACCCGCTTCATCAGCTCTATGGAGCG
>JBLIMI010000267.1:0-5711 GCA_047638655.1 Minisyncoccia bacterium
TCGCCCTCTGCGCTCGATAGGTTGGGCATCCACTCGGGAAACGGATGCAGGTAGCTGCCCTGGCCATACGGACCACCACGCCGCTGTCCACCGACATTGACATCGAATCCCTGGTCCGTGGGCAAGAAGTTGTCACCACCTAGGTGCCACTTGCCGGCGAAGTAGGTCGCGTAGCCCTCTTGCTTGAGAGTTTCCGCTAGCGTGGCCTCCGATAGCGGCAGGTGGTCCACATAGGCAGCCGGCAAGAGCGGTAAGCGCTGGAAGCGACCGCGCTTGCCGTCCTTTCCCGCAGCAAGAATGCGTTCTGGTTGGGGGGCGCCGAAGTAATCAGTGGTGTGCATGCGTGCCGGATAGCGCCCGCTCAAGATGCTGGCGCGGGTTGGGCTGCAGACAGGGCAGGCGGCGTAGGCGGAGGTGAAACGCATCCCGCTATCCGCCAGGGACTGAATGTGCGGGGTCTCGTAGAAGGTCTCTGGGTTGTTGGGGGAGATGTCCGCCCAACCGAGATCGTCGACGAGGAAGAAGACCACGTTCGGCGGCCTGACGCTCTCTTGCGTTTGCCCGTTCGCAATTGGCGGAGAGACCCCGAGCAACAGCAAGGTCAAGCTGGGAAGGGTGATGGAGAGCTTCATGTTCTATTGAATTGGTGAGTCTTCCGCTCGAGACCGCTCGACTTCCGTTCGAATGTGTCGTTGCATGCGCAGGGCCAACACAACTAAGTACATGGATCCCCCAAAGATGCCGCAGACGAGGACGCCCCAACTGCCGGCCACCGTAAAACCCACGGCAACACTTGCGCTGGCGAAGAACAGTGCGCGCTTCGTTCTACGTTCACGGGCCGCCTGGCTGCACGCACGGCCTAGGACGGTCAATCGTCGCCCGATGGGAAGGTCCTGGAGAGCAGGGTCTTCTTGGGCGGATTGCTGCGGATGAAACTGAGTCATGAGTAGGAGGCGTTTCGAGCCCCATCATGCCTGCGGGTCTCTATAGAGAACGAATTCGTTCCAGGTTCTCAAAAATAGATCAAACTAGAGCCGCAGGAGGGGCACTTCAAAACTAACCGGCGCTCTCTCTCTATGGCTCTCTTGCGAACAGCGTGAACAACATGAACGGTTCCCGGAAACAAGCCTCTCCATACCCCATCAGTTCCGTACTGCAGCCATCCCTTGGCAAGTTCCCCAACTTCCAATTGAGACCGCCTGGTGACACCAACCAGGCCAAGCTGAATCTGCGGGCACAAGGCATGGGTTCGCAGTCAGTCCCGGGCGCATCGCAAGCGGGGATAGGCGGTCCAGATGTGCGTTTCCTGTTGCATCACGGAACCATGGGATTCTCGGTTCCGGATTACACTGAGGCACTGAAACTCGGTTGGAGTGCTTGGCTCGAGCAGCAACTCGATCCAAGCAGCATCAATGACAGCGAGGTGGATGCCAATCTTTCGCTACTGCAAACCTTGGAGATGAGTTCCTCACAATTGCTCGCCACCTACCCCGGCGAATTTGTGAATCAGGTCGTCATCGAATTACAAATCGCTGTCTTGTTGCGTGCGGTGTATTCGAAGCGCCAGCTCTACGAGCGCATGGTGACTTTTTGGACTGATCACTTCAATGTGTCTCAGTTGGACGACCTGTGCCTGTGGACGAAGACGGTTGATGATCGCGAGGTGGCGCGCGCACACGCCCTTGGAACTTTTCCCGAGTTGCTGAAGGCTTCGGCTCGTAGCCCAGCCATGCTCTGGTACCTCGACAACTACGCCAATGGTGTCGGCGCCGCCCAGGAAAACTACGCTCGTGAGCTGATGGAGCTCCACACTCTGGGCGTGGATGGCCCTTATAACGAGAATGATGTGAAAGAGGTGGCTCGCTGCTTCACGGGTTGGACCATTGCCGGAATCGGTGGACCGGGCATACCTGGAGAATTTAGTTTCTCTCCCCAAGTGCACGATACCGGAGAGAAGACCGTCTTGGGTGTCACGATTCCCGCAGGTGGTGGCATCACCGATGGGGAACGCGTGCTCGAAATACTCTCCACTCACCCCAAGACGGCGGAATTCATCTCTCGCAAGGTGTGCCGCTGGCTGCTCATGTACGACCCGCCGGTTGACCTGGTCCGAAAGGTGACGACGGTGTACTTGCACACAGGTGGTGAAATCAAGCAGATGATTCGGGCGATCCTCGACCCCGACGTGGTCGCGCGTATTCCGGTGGAGCAACGCACCAAGTTCCGGCAGCCGCTGCACACGGTAATCGCGTTGCTGCGTGCCGCGCAAATTTCGAGCACAGATTTGCTACAGATCACTTTCGACTCGCAACTGATTGGCCAGACACCTTATTGGTGGCCAACGCCTGACGGGCCGCCGGATTCCTTGGCTAAGTGGGGGGGCAGTGTTCTTCCCCGCTGGGAGTTTGCCTCGCGGTTGTTCGCAGGCCAGATCAACGGGAACATCCCGAGCACTCAAGTCTTGAACGAGTTACTCCTCAGCGCTCCTGGTGCGACGACGAGCGCTGAGCGGATCAACTGGTTGTTGACCGGGGGCCTGCTCCAGGACCAAGACATGGACCAAGTGCAGGCTTACCTCGATGCTCAGCCGACGCTGAGTCAACACGTCTTGCGCGAGGCGCTTGCTCTTGCTGCTTCAAGCCCGAGTTTCCAGTTCATCTGATCGCCACTCTTCGAAACACAACGAGAAATAACATGTCCTCAAGCAAGTTCAATCGTGGCGACCGGGCGCGGAACGGTAACGAAGCCCCCAACACACGCTCCCTCTCTCGGCGTTCGTTTCTCCAATCCTCGGGTGCGGCCGCTGCCGCCGGCCTTTCGGCAAGCGCGTGGATGGCCCCTGCGGCTCTGGCCGGAAGTTCTGGTCAACGGGATGTGCTGGTGCACATTTTCCTACGGGGCGGAATGGATGGCTTGACCACCTGCGTTCCCTACGGCGATCCAGAACTTTACATCGCCCGGCCAAATCTCGCTGTTCCGCCCGCGGGCGCCATCGATGGTGCCATCAATCTCGACGGCTTCTTCGGCCTGGCGCCAGCGCTGTCTGGCCTGATGACACCCTTCGCCAACCGGGACCTGGCCATTGTCCACGCCGCCGGATCCACGGACCCAACGCGTTCTCACTTCGATGCGATGATCGCGATGGAACGCGGCGTCCCCGAGCAAGACTACAACAACACGATTAGCGGTTGGTTGGCCCGTCACTTGAATGCCAATCAAGGCCCAGGTGTCACAGGGCTCAAGGCGCTCTCCATGACGGACATCATGCCCACTCACCTGGAGAATGCGCTCGGTGCGTTGCCTGTCCCGGATCCAAGTGCGGCGCGCTTCCCCGGGTCGCTGCAGAGCGCTTGGTTGCGGGAGCAAGTGATTCGAAGCATGTACGCGGACGCTCCCGCTCCACTGGGATCGGCCATGGAAACGAGTTTCGAGAGCTTGGCACTCCTGCAAGGAGTTGGGTTCGATGGCTACACTCCTTCGGGCGGAGCCGTCTATCCCCAAAACCCCTTTGGTGAACGCTTGCGGCAAAGCGCGGCGTTGATCAAAGCGAACACGGGTGTAGAAACGATCTCCATCGATTATGAAGGGTGGGACCTCCACAACTTGCTGGGGCCCATCGATGGTGTGATGGCGGCCATGCTGGCAAATCTTGGTAACTCCCTCGAGGCCTTGTACCTGGACCTGGGAACTCAAATTGACTCGGTAACGGTGGTCGTGATGAGTGAGTTTGGCAGGCGCGTGGCTGAAAACGGAAGCGAGGGCGCGGATCACGGACATGGCAACTGCATGATTGTGATGGGCGGCCACGTGAATGGGGGTCAGGTCATCGGATCCTGGCCCGGGCTCGCTCCGGGTTCGTTGGACTTCGGCGACTTGGCGGTCACCACGGATTACCGGGACGTGCTCTGGGAGATCCTGGAGAGGCGCATGGGTGCGACCGATCTCGGGCTCATCTTCCCCAACCATCAGTCGAGTTCGGTGGGCGTGATTTCCTAACCTGACCGCTCGAGGGGCGGGGTATGAACCGGTTCCCTGCGAGACCTCATCTGACCCGGTATTCCCCTCGACCCTCCTGCCCATGCTCGTGCCCGGTTAGAATCCCGGCCCAAGGAGCGAGCAGCGATGACACAAAATTTGAACGGCAAGAGCGTCCTTTTGGTCGCCAAGGACGACGCACTGCGCGGTGAACTCGCTGAAAAATTCCGTGCCCAAGGCGCCCAGGTCGAGATCTGCGAGCAGTCGCCGTCTGGGGGCGAGTGGCAGGTGCTCTTGTGGGTAGCATGCGCGCAAGCCTCTACCGCTGGCGCTGATCTTCGTTTTGCCGAGCTTGTCGAAGCCCTTGGAGTCAGGGCCAAGCAGGGCGGATTTGCCCGTGTCATTCGGATCGTCTACACCCAGGCAACACAGCAGGCCGGGGACTCCGCAGCGTTCCGCTTACGAGCGGCAGGCTTGCGTTCCACCACCCAAAGCGAAGCCCTTCGCTGCGCCCCAACAGGCATGACGATCAACATGATCGAGTTGGGATTGGTTGAGGGCGTCAATGGGACGGACCCATTGGCCGGCGAGCTATTGAAGCGCGTGGCCTTGGCGCGCCCGGTGACGCCAGCGGAAGTGGCCGCTGCCACCGCCTTCCTCGCTTCACCGGAATCCAACTACACCACGGGTGCTTGCTTACCGGTAACCGGTGGCGCTGGCCTCGGGCTCTTTCCCGAGCAGTTGCGCTAGATCCGAATTCCCATGGCCGCAAACTGCTTGTCGGCCTGGGGCGCCCAGCCACGGTTGGCGATGGGACTCGCCGGGCTCGGATGCAAGATAGTGCCGAACTCGACATCCAGTCCGGCCAGTACTTCACGTGCGCGCTTTTCCGCGAACTTGCCCACGCCGATCACCCGTTGGGGTTGGATGTGCCTGACCAGGCGAATCAGTGCTTGGTCGCAGGCCGCATACAGCGCTTCGCGTTCCGATGCGGGGAGTTTGTCTGGTGTTCTGTTGCGACCACTCTCTTCGAGGAAGACCAAAGGGCAATAATTCCAGATGAAAAAGCGGTCGAAGAAAGCGTCCGCTGAATCAAAGCGTTCCTGAGCCCAACTCCAAAGGCGGCGGCCGCTGACTTCGGAGCGTTCACAGGCAAAGCCAAGGATCGGTCGTTTGGGGTGCTCTAGCGGGGGTTTACCCACGGGTTCTTCAATGCCCAACCACTCCTTGACCAGAGATACTTCGCCGAAAGGCACTCCGGTTTGTGCCATTCCAAAAGGGCCTGGGTTCATGCCGAGCAGTAGGGCTTCGACACCCTGGCGCGCGAAGCGCTTGACGTATTGCGTGTGCGACTTCTTCGCGTAACGCAACGGGTTGTAGACGTGCGTTACCGGCTCCGCAAACTCCAGTTTGTCCACCGCTGTCGTGAGTGCACTTGCGATCCGTAGCGGATCCATCAAACACGCACGCGTTCAATGAACAGCAATTCCTGTCCGCGCGTGAAGGCTACACCGGTCATTCCGTTGGAGTACACGTCGTTGGTCACGCCGCGCCCTTCGTAGGCAAACTCGCCCTCAGAGCCATCGCCGAATTGCAGCAGAAAGAAGTACACAACGCCTGCTTTGAGGTCTGTCTCGCTACGTCGCAAGACGATGTGCGCGCTACGCTTCAGGACTTTCATCTTGTCCAGACTGCTGCACGTGTTGTACCCGATGATGGACATCAGGAACCCAAGC
>JBLIMI010000268.1:0-5698 GCA_047638655.1 Minisyncoccia bacterium
TCTCAGGTTGTCGCCCGTATCCGCAAAGCCTGTCACGGCGCGATCGATCTCTTCCGCGAACTCTTCGTCGGAGAAGAACTTGCCTACCGTACCTTTCCCTTCCTGAACCCCGTTCACCAGGTTGCGGATGCCATCGAGGGATTCTGTGAAGGCCTCCGAATTGTCGGTGAGCAACTCACCTGCGGCTTCGATCACGTTTAGCTGCAAGCTGCCCAGGAAGACCGTCTCGATCGGGATGATCTCTCCATCCGGCGAGCCCGGGTCGATGGTCAGGCGCTTACCACCGAGCAGCGTGGCGTCGCGAATCTCGATGGCATGGCCCGTTCGAATCTCTACGGGCGCGTCCAAAGAGAGCAGGACGGTGATGCGCCGTTTGAGATCGGTCTCCTCGGGATGATAAGTGATGGTAGTCACCTTACCCCAGCGCACCCCGGCCACGAGCACCGAGTCGCCTTCGCGCAGGCCGTCGGCTTCGGGGAACTGAACGACGATCTGTTGCACCTCTCCGAAGAGCGAGTAGTCGCTCTCGCCGATGGTGAAGTAGCCCAGAATGGACATGGCCACGAGGACCAAGATGCCCAGGGAAAAATGGTTGGATGTGTTCATGAGCTTGAACTCTCCGATGGCGCCGGGACGTCATCGCCGAAGAAGCGCACGAGGCGCGGGTGTTGGCTGGCGAAGAAGGACTTGGGATCGGTCTGAATCAGGGCGGACCCTTCGTGCAGGAACAGCACCTCATCGGCCACCGCGCGGATGCACTCGATGCGGTGTTCGACGACGATGCTGGTCACATCAAGTTCCGTGGACAATTCGCGGATGATGGTGTTGATGGCCCGCGCGATCTCGGGATCGAGGCCCGCGTTGGGCTCGTCGTAGAGAATGATGTCTGGATCGGTGATCAGGGCCCGGGCGATGCCGATGCGTTTCTTCATGCCTCCGGAGATCTCCGACGGCATTTTGTTCCAGGCATCCGGCACGTGCACCAATTCGAGCTTGTGCTGGGCGCGCTCTCGGATCTCCGCGTCGGACAGATCCGTGTTTTCGCGCAGTGGCAGGGCCACGTTCTCGCCGATGTTGAGCCAATTGATGAGCGCGCCCTCTTGGAAGACGTAGCCCATGCGCTTGCGCATTTCAGAGAGGTCCTTGCGTGATTGGGCCGCCACATCTTTGCCTTTCACCAGCACACGCCCTTCGTCCGGGGCCATCAAACCGATGATTTGACGCAAAGTGACCGATTTTCCAGATCCAGAGGGGCCCATGATGGCCAAGGTTCCTCCGCGGCTGACATCGAAGGACAACCCGCAAAGAACGTGCTGAGTCCCGAAGGACTTGTGCACGTTTTCAAACCGGATGACGGGAGTTTGTTCTTGGGAGGACACGATTCAAACGTCGTAGAGGATCTGCGAGATCATGTAATTAGCGATGATCACAAAGATGATCGAGTCACGCACGGCGGCGCGCGTTGCGTGGCCCACGCCCAGGGCACCACCTTTGGCTCGTAGGCCCTCCGCGCAAGCGACGGTGGCGATGATCAAGCCGAAGACGAAGGACTTGAGCAGTCCCGCGAAGACGTCGAAGGGCAAGTCAAACCAGCCGCTCACCGGGCGCAGGGCGTCGAGGGCCGTCTCGGAGTAGAGTTGCCAGCCCACGTTGAGTTGTGAGGAGGCGACGACACCTCCGCCGACAATACCAATGGCATCGCAAAGAATCGTGAGCAGGGGGCACATCACCGCCAGGGCCAGAATGCGCGGCAGGATCAGCAGCTTGAACTTGTCCACGCTCATCACTTCAAGAGCAGCCAACTCGTCGGAGACGGACATGGTGCCAAGCTCCGCCGCGATCGAGCTACCTGCGGTGGCTGCCAGGATGGTGGCGGTGATGAAGGGTCCCATCTCGCGCGCCATGCTGAGTGCCACGATTAAACCGATTTGATCCTGTTGGCCAATGCGTGAGAGTTCAATGCCGGTTTGCAGTGCCACGATCATGCCCATGAAGAGGCCCACAAAGAGCACCACATGGGTTGAGTTGACCCCCAGGGCCACCATTTGGTTCGCGATCAAGATCCTGCGCTGAACCGTGGCCGGCAAACGCAGCAAGGTCTGCAGGAAAATGTCGGCGCGGTAGCCGAGGGAATTCAGAAGGGTCTCCACGCTCGCCCCCAGGGAGCGCAGCAGGTGACTGACACTGGCGAGAGGATTCACTGGAGCGCTCCTTGAGGGGGCTCTGGACGACTCACCCGCCGCACGGGCCAGCCCGGTCCCGGGAAAGCCGGGCGCAAGAGCGAGAAGCCGTCATTCCCGTGGGAGCGCCAGCGCAGCAAGCCGAAGAGGAGCGAGTGCTCGGTCACTTCTGCCCCCTGATCCGCGTAGGCTCGCCGGGACCAGAGACCTGTGAGGTAGGTGCGTTCTTCATCGCGATCGTGTTCTCGACGCCAGACTCCCCAGAGCACGTTTTCCTTCGTGATCTCGGGCCCGTACTTCGCGTTGTAGATTCCGTAGATCCAGGCATAGTGTTCGTCGAGGTCACGCCAGTACCAAAAAGGCGAGAGCGCGGGGAAGAGGTAGCTATGAGTCTCGCCCAAACGTTCGTACTGAAACAAGGGCCAAGCCTTGCGATAGGAGTGGGTCGGCCCGCCAGTGGTGGTTCTTTTCCACTGCGACCAGAACGGAACGACGGTGAAGGCCGATCGGTGACCATCAAAATAGTCTTCCTCGCGATCGTTGATGAACGGCCACAGGTAGTAAGTGGAATCCAGGCCGTCCCCCTGGTAGTTCGAATAGAAAGGCCAGACTCGCGTGCGGCTGATACTGCCCTGCTTGTCGGGCAGGAGAGAGAGTTTGTCGTCTCCGGGGTGCTGAATGCGCACCAGAGGCCAGGGGCCGTCGTAGGACCAGAACCCGGTGGCTGGATCCGAGGCGTAGCCGAAGAAGGGCCAGAGCACGCTGCGCGAGGTGAACGTCGACTGGCGAACTTCACCGTACAGCGGAAAAATCGTCCACTCCGTGCGGTGGTAGGCCGCCGAGGACTTCAGATTCTCCTGTCGGTAGTTCCAGACAGGCCAAACGGCGAACCAGCGGTTGTAACGGTCTTCGCTCCAGGTGTGTCCGACCAGCGGCCAGACGCGCCAGCCACCGCCATCGGGAGCCACCGTGTAGGACAAGAAAGGGAAGGGGAAATGGTAGGTGGTTCGACCCAGGCGCTTGGTGCGCATGAAGATCGGCCACAAGACGAAGTCGAGTTCGTCGTAACTAAAGAGTTCGTCCACATGCCCGCCGAAAGGGAACCAGGCGTTGGCGGTCCGGCCGTCCGGGTGCCGGCTCAGGTAGATTCCGGGCAAGGCCAACAGGGACCAACGTGTGCCCGCTGAGGTGGTCTCTCGGGAGTAGTTCGCGATGGGCATCAGCCACCAGTCGAGTTCCGTCTCGCTGCTCACCACGCGGCCCAGGGGATACAGGAACTGGGTGTGGCTGCGCTCTTCGCGATCGGGATAGTGCAAGAACAGCGGGCGCAGTCCCCACTGGTCAAAGGGGGTGCCCAGCTTCTCCCGGCGTGCGATCACGGCCCCTGCCAGTGCTTCATATTCCTCGCCACCGCCGGCGGTGGAGACGTGGGTGTAGAGCGGAGCCAGGTGTTGCTCGCTGTCGAGACCTGCGCAGGAAGACAATGCGGCCAAGGCCAACGTTGCCAGGGTCTTCCACGACCGCTGCAGGATCCTCGTGCTTCGCTCGCGATTCATGGCCGAATTGTGGAGGGTCCAGCGGCCGATGCAAGGGCCCATTTGGATCCTGTGGGCGCTGTCCAGAGGGCTCCGGCGCTGGACCAAAATTCCGTTCAAAAAGTGCCCAGGTATTCCGAACGAGTTTCGAGGAAGCGGTACTGTTGCTCGGTTCGAGTTTTGAAGCGCGCGGCAGCGGTGGTAGGGTTTCAGCCATCCAAGGCCCCTTTTTGCGAATGTAGCGACAGCGATCGCGACCCGACCATGACCACTTTTCTCAGCGGCATTCAGCCCACCGGCCTACAACATCTGGGCAATTATTTTGGGGCCATCAAGCAACATATCGACGGATCGAAGGGGGACGGCGAGCATTTCTATTTCATCGCTGACTACCACGCACTGACCACGAGCCGTGACCCGGCGGCCTTGCGCAATCAAGTCACCGAGACCGCTGTGTCCTACCTGGCACTGGGCCTGGATCCGGAACGGGCCACCCTCTTCCGTCAAAGCGACGTGCCCGAAGTGACCGAGATCGCCTGGCTGTTGGCCTGTGTTACGGGCATGGGATTGCTCGAGCGTGCGCACTCGTTTAAGGACAAGGTCAACCACGGCATCAAGCCCAACGTGGGGCTGTTCACCTATCCGATTCTGATGGCCGCGGACATCTTGGCTTACGACTCGACCTGCGTTCCGGTGGGAAAAGATCAAGTGCAGCACGTGGAGATGGCCCAGGACATGGCGGGCTACTTCAACAATACCTTCGAGGAGGTCTTCGTGCGCCCGGAGTACAAGTTGGCGGAGGAAAATTGCGCCAAGGTCCTGGGCATTGACGGGGACAAGATGAGCAAGTCCTACGAGAATGACATCTGGATCTTTGAGAGTGGAAAGAAGCTCAAGAAGCGCTTCGGAAAGATCAAGACCGACAGCCGTCCGCCGGAGGAGCCGAAGGATCCCGCGGATGTTTTGCCGTTCCGCTTCCTCGAGTTGTTCCTGGACTCCGAGGAGTTGAAGCAGTGGGAGGACCGGGTGCGTGCCGGGGGCCAGGGCGCCCCGGGGTATGGGGAATTGAAGATGCGCGCCTTCGAGGCCATGGAAGAGTCCTTTGCCGAGGCCCGGGCCAAGCGCGAGCAGTTGCTCCTGAATCCCGACGAGTTGGAAAACTTACTTCAAGCGGGTGCCGAGAAAGCCCGTAAGAGGGCTCGAGAGGTTCGCGATCGCGCTCTCCGGGCTTGCGGCTTGAAGTAGCGGCCTGTGGACCCCACCTTGAAGCTACCGCGTTCCGACTCTCGCTCCCGATACCGATGAAAATCACTCCCGCCATTCTCGCCACGCTGCTCCTCGCGGCCTGCACTTCTGCCCCCGAGCACGAGGATCTAGTTCCGCAGGTGGAGAACGTCGCCTCTGAACCGATCATGCCCCGGGCCTGGACGACCGCCTTTCGCGAGCCTGCGCTTCTGTTCGCAGACCAGGTGTACATCGAGGGGCCGCGGGGCTTGCTCGACCACTTCGCCGCGCGTGTGGAGGACGGCTTCCACAGCTACCAGGCGGAGACACTTCCCGAAGGCTTCAAGCAGACGTTCCGGGTCATCGATTCCGGGGGCGACGTTGAATTGCGCGGCTACCTGGACGCTTTCGAATTGGTGGTCATTCAAAAGTTAGAGGTCATCGAAAAGCCCGGGAAACTCGATGTTCTCGTGCGTGCCACGGGCAACGTGTATTGGCGTGATTCCGCCACGGGGCGCGATCATCGGGCCACGCAACTCTCGTTTGACGGGCCCATCGGGGCACCCGTTGCGATCGAACCGGAAGCGACGGGGAATCAAGAACCGTGAAATGGATTGGTCCGGGGAAGCTCCACCTCTGGCTTTGGAGTGGTCTGTTGCTCTTGGCTGCCTGTGCCGGACCGACTCGGCCTTGGTCGCTAGGAGGGGACCACCTCGATCCTTATTCTCGACTGAGTCCGCCTCAGATCGAGCGTTTGCG
>JBLIMI010000269.1:0-5686 GCA_047638655.1 Minisyncoccia bacterium
CTCATTAGCCAGGCGAAAGCCCGGGACGATGAGATTCGTCCTGAAGATGAGGATGAGTTGACCCCCGCCGACGAGGAACTTGAGTCGGGGCCCGAGTCCGAAGTTAGCTGATCTGGCGATAGAGCCAGACCCCGGCGATCTTGCGTCGGCGAGGGCGCAGGACCTCGATCTCACGGAAGACCTCGCTACGCCGAGTCATGAACTTCACGTTCGCGGGCTCAGCAAAGAGTTCCTTGTGGAGCCGATTCACATCCTCGGAGGAGAGTCCCTGGCCGCGCTCCGACGAGATGCGTTGTAACTCACGGAAGCGTCGGTCGTTGCGTTCCGCTTCTGCGTCAAGCTCGACGAGTTGCTGCACCTCCGCCACGGTCAACTCGCGCTCCGGGGGGACAAACTCGTAATGGCCCCCAACGAGCAAGTCCAGGTCACCGTCTCCGTCGTAGTCCACCGCATCCACGTAGAAGTCGGAAGTGGGAGCCGAGCCATCCGATCCACCTTCGCCGGCTGACTTCAACAACTCGAGTCCACCAGCGAAGACGGGTGCGCCGCGCTCACCGCAGTTCAGGAACACGATGGCTGAGCCATCAAAACTGCCGCAGAGCAAGTCGAAGAGGCCATCCCCGTTCCAATCCACAGGACGGGCGGCGGTCAGTCCACCGTCGAGATCGATGGATTTACCCCCTGCCTTGAGCAGTCGATTCGTCCCGGAAAAGGCAGCGACTCCACGCTCGCCTTCGTTCAACTGAAGGTAGAGCCGGCCTTCGTAGGAGCTCAATAGAAGGTCGAGATCTCCATCCGCGTCCCAATCCACCGCGCTGACCGCGATGCAGTGATCCTCTGGGTTCTTTGCCGGTCCGAGACTGCGCTCGGCATTCTTATAGGTGTGCTCCAGCGTGTCGTAGTAGAGCGAGAGCAAGACGGGCCGGCCTTGTTTGTCGAGGACGTGGGTTGGTTTCAGCCAACCGTCCTGGGTTCCTCGAACCAAGAAAACAGTGCCCTCGTAAGTCGCCGCCAACAAGTCTTCCTGGCCGTCTCCATCAAAGTCCACGAACTGCAGACTCATGCCGATGCATCACCAGTTGTTGAGGCGCAGGTCTTCGTCCCCCACCTGCAGTGAGTCCAAGCCCTGCCAATCGAACGCGCCGCTCTTCCCCCGGGGCTGGGCCGCTACGACCCGGCCACGAAGGTCTCCAACCAGCAACTCAACGCTCCCATCACCATCCAAGTCATGCAAGGTCGGTGATGGATAGGAGAAGCCGCGGATGGGCTCCGACCCCACAGTGATGGGCACGGGTGCAGCAAATTGTGCCTCGCCCACAAGAAGGGGTGCGCTACAGAGCCCGGCGCCACAGAGAACCGTGGTGAGACATGTCGGCATGGACACGACCCTATCACTTTCGGCGCCAAACAGTCGTGCCTCCGGTGTCCTCGAGCAGGATCCCTTGGGCCAGCAGCTCATCGCGGATCTCGTCAGAGCGAGCCCAGTCCTTGCCCTCGCGGGCGCGGTTGCGCTCCTCGATCAAAGTCTCGACGGCCTGATCCAGTTGTTCCTCTTCCATGCGCAGCACACCGAGGACCCCCTCGAACTCCTCCATCAGTGCAAGCCCAGCAGGCGCAGCCTCCGCACCAACACGCCCCTGCACCACGTGGTCGCGCAAGTTGTGAATCGCTGCCATGCCTCGCGGCGTGTTCAGATCGTCGTTCATGCCTGCCCGGAATTCCTCGGCGCAGGCTTGCACCAAGTCCGCGCCCAGTGAACTGTCCTCGGGGCCTTCCACGCCAGCAGCCAGACGCCGCAAACGCACGACCAAGTCGTCCAGTTTCTCTAAGACACGGGCAGACTCCTTCACAATTTCCCAAGTGAAGTTCAAGGGCTGACGGTAGTGCCCGCGCAACAGAGTGAAACGCAAGACACGCTCCTCAAAGCCGCGCTCCACCACATCGTCAACACTGTAGATGTTTCCCAGCGACTTGGACATCTTGCCCCCGTCCACCTGCAAGAACTTGGCATGCATCCAGTACGTCGCGAAAGACTCGCCACTGAAGGCCTCCGATTGAGCGATCTCACATTCGTGATGAGGAAAAACGTTGTCCTCGCCACCGGTGTGGATGTCGATGCAATCGCCTAGGTGCTTGCGGGCCATCGCCGAGCACTCGATGTGCCAGCCCGGGAAACCGTTGGGGCCGTAATGGCTTTCCCACTTCATCAGGTGACTGGGATCGCTCTTCCAGAGGGCAAAGTCCGCGGGTGCGCGCTTTTCCTTGTTGATGGCAATACGGGCTCCGGCATCCAGGTCCTCAACGCGGTTGCCGGAAAGCCGGCCGTAACGCTCGAACTTGGAGACTTCAAAGTAGACGTTCTCACCTGAGCCAGCGGCGTAGGCGTAGCCGTCCTCTACTAGCTTGTCGATGATCTCCAGCATCTCGGGGATGTGGTCCGTGGCGCGCGGATTGACCGCGGCCGGCTTGCAATTCAAGCGCTTGAGATCCTCGAGGAAGATGTCCGCGTATTGCTTGCTGATTTGCCACGGATCCCTGCCTTCCTTGCGTGCCGCGACATCCAGCTTGTCCTCACCATCATCTGCGTCGTCGGTCAGGTGCCCGACGTCCGTGATGTTCATCACCTGGCGCACGTCGTAGCCCTCATGCTCCAGCCAACGGCGCAAGAGATCCGCAAACAGGAAGCTGCGCAAATTACCGATGTGCGCGCGGCCGTAAACAGTGGGGCCACAGTTGTACATCAAGACCTTTCCCGGCTGGAGAGGCTCAAAGTCCTGCTTGTTCTTGGTGAGGGTGCTGTAGACCTGAAACGTCATGATTAGGCTTTTGGGGGTTGGGGGATCAGCGTACCGCTTTGCCCGCTGAAAGGCGCGCGGCGCCCCGGGGAATCTCGCGTGAGCTTCTCTTTCGGATTCAGGCCCAACGCCCTCGGCAAGAGCGCCGGAATGTGCGATCTTCCAAGGGCCACAGGTTCCCCACCGGGCCGCCGCTTCCCCCGTGCACGACTCCGCCACACACACACCCCCGCCCCCCGAGATCCAGTGTGAAGTGGTGGAGTTGTTGGGGTCTGGCACGACGGGAACGGTCTGGCGCGCGACTCTTTCGGCGCCGCTTGGTGAGGTACCAGCCGGAACCGACATCGCGATCAAGAGGTTGCATGCGAAGGCCGCGCTGACCCCAGAATTGTCGGCAGCCTTCGGGCGCGAGTGCGAGGCAGCCCTCGCCGTGCGATCGCCCGGGATCGTTCGCGGACTCGCAGCGGGCCAGGACTCCACGGGATCCTGGCTAGCTTTGCGTTACGTGCCTGGCCTGACCCTGCGCCAGCAACTCGACGCCCACGGCGCCTTGCCCGAACCCCAGGTGCGCATGGTGGCGGAACGCCTGGTCCGGGCTCTTTCGGACCTGCACGCGGCGGGTTATCTCCACGGCGATCTGAAACCGGACAACGTGCGCTTCGACGGGGAAGGTCGTGCAGTCCTGCTTGACCTAGGCTTCGTGATCCCCATACCATTGGAGAGTGGCCCGAATCGCACGAGCGGAAGCCTGCCCTACCTATCCCCGGAAGAACTGCGCGGGCTGCGCGCCAACGGGAGCAGCGAAGTTTACTCACTCGGAATTTTGCTCTACGAAGCAGCGAGCGGGAGCCATCCCTTCGCCAGCAAGTCGGAACTCTCCAACGCCGACGAATTGCCCAACGCCCTGCTCACGAACACCTTCGAGCCCCCGTCCCTGCGAGTCCCCACGCTCTCACCCTTTCTCGATTCGCTCTTGGAAGAGATGCTCAGTGGACAGCCGACGCAGCGTCCCGGCCTGGTGAACCTGGTCGAAATCACGGCAAGTCAGGAGTCGAGTTCCTGGTGGCGCGATGTGCAAGTCAGCGCTGGAGGCGCGGCCCATAAGACCCGTCGACAGTCCGCTTCCAATCTACCTTTGGTGGGCCGACGGCAAGAGATGGAGGCCCTGCTCGCCGCCGCAGCCCGCTTGCAACCCGATGCGAGTCTCGACCGCGATGCGGGAGGTGGCGTGCTGCGCTTGGTGGGTGCCCGCGGTATAGGCAAGTCACGCTTGATCCGTGAGTTCGCGCGACGAGTGCGGGCCGGCGAACCGGCTCCGCTGTACTTGCAAGGACGCTGCTCTTCGTTCCAAGAAGCCCGGCCTTGCCAGCCGATTCTGACTCTGCTGAGCCGTTTCCTTGGTTTGCCCGGAGGCGCGCAACCCGGCGAACGGGAGCAAACTCTGCTGGCTACCCTGTTGCCCTCAGCGGAACGGAATGCGCTCTTGGGCGCCCTAGACCCGGGCTACGCCGGAGCCACCAGCGCCTCAATCCCCGCGGCCCTCACGGCCTGGTTGCTGGCGCTCGGACAGACAGGAGCCGTGATCATCTACGTGGATGACCTGCAGTACGCCGACGAAGGCACCCTCGAGATTTTGTCGCGGCTGACCGCGGAACTTCAACGCAGCCCTCTGCTCTTGATCCTCGGCTCCGACCCGACGGAAGTGGCGCGACGCCCTGAAGCGCAGCGGGTTTTGGAAGAACGCCTGACGGCCTTGCCATCGAGCGCGACGATCGAACTCGGCCCGCTTTCCAAGGATGCCCTGCTCGACCTGACCGATGCGCTCTTCTCCCACGCAGCCCCGCGCCGGAGGCTGGCTTCCGTGCTCTGGAAGCGAAGTCGAGGAAACCCGGGCATGCTGGCGGAGCTACTACGCGGACTGCTGAAGCGCGGAGAAGCGCTGCCCACGGCGGATGGATTGGAGCTACTGATTCACCCGGATGAGTTGCCCTTACCCGAATCCCTGCGCGAGGAAACGGCACGCGCCTACGCTCAACTCGATCCCCACGATCGTGTTTGGCTTGCGCGCCTTGCTGTCTCGGGCGGTCGCATCCAGACCCGCTTCCTCTTGCTCGCGTGGCCTCGAGAACGGGCCTCCGATCTAGACCTGACCCTGGCCCGTCTCACACGTGGCGGTTGGTTGCGACCGGATGGAGATCGCTTTCACTTTCGCCGACCCGCACAACGCTCCGCCATCTACAAGCGACTCCCCAGCGAGAGACGGCGTGAATTGCACAGCGCGGTAGCCCGCGCCCTCTTGCCCGGGCCGGGTGGCAAACTCTCCCTGGCCGATGCGTTCCAGCGAGCCTATCACCTTCGCTGCGCCGGCGATTTTGAGGGACTCTTGCGTATCTTGCGGCCCCTGCTGAAGCGCTTGCTCGATCGCGGTCAACCCGCGCGGGTGCACACCCTCGGCCTCTGGGGATTGGAAGCCCTCTCCAACTTGCCGAAAGAGAAACGCACGGGTTCCATGGCCATGGAGTTTCTATGGGCTGCGGCCGATGCTGCCGACCGCCTCGGCTATCGCGAGAAACAACGACAACTGCTAGAGCAAATCGAGAGTTTTCAAAAGGAGGGCGAGAGCGATCCGCAAGCGCAAGCTCGCGTCTTCTTGCTCTATGCGCGCTACGCGATTAGCACGGGGCAACACGAGAAAGCACGGGGCATGCTTCTTCAAGCCTTGCAGCTACTGGAACCCACGAATGCGACTGAACTCCTTTGCTCAATTCTGCTATCCCTGGCCAGTATCGATACCCACGAAGGCGACCTCGGCTTGGCAAGGCGACGGGCGCGACAGGTGATCGAACGGGCGCAGGATCCCTTGATCTTGGCCCGCGGGGAACTGGCGCTGG
>JBLIMI010000270.1:0-5682 GCA_047638655.1 Minisyncoccia bacterium
CGTCTCCGAGAGGAGTGCCCTCCACGGGCGTCATGACGAGCACGGAAAGAAAGCGCGGATTAATCGCTGAGCAGACCTTGGCGGACTCGAACGCGTGCTCGCGGGAGAGCGCACGCCCGCCTGCGCCGAGTAGGACCATGGTCGAAAGCTTCACGCCCGCTTCCTGTGCTTTCAAAGCAACGCGCACCATCTCTTCGGCATCCACTCCCTTCTCGAGTTGACCGAGCACTTTGTCATGCCCGCTCTCGATCCCAAGGTAGTACTGGCTCAGCCCCAGCTCTCGCAACTCCGCCATTTCTTCGACAGTGCGGATCTGCAGCGCTTGGGGAGAGGCGTAACAGCTGACTCGCTTCATCCCTGGCAGGGCCTCCTGAATCTCCCGCAAGAGGGCTTTCAAGAAGCTCGCCTTGGCGACCAGCGCGTCTCCGTCGGCCAAAAACACCTTGCGCACACCCCTCATGCTGTCCCTAGCCCAGGCCAGCTCCAGCTTGAGCTCCTCCAGCGGGCGCACGCGGAACGACTTGTCCCTATACATGGCGCAGAAGGTACAGCGGTTGTAACTGCACCCCAGGGTCGCCTGAAGAATGAGGCTGTCAGCCTCGGAGGGCGGACGGAAAACGGAACCTTCGTACTGGATCATGATGGCATCTGGTCGGATTCGCAGCATTTTGGCCTAACCCTCTGGTCCACGTGCCCCATTAGTCCTGCTAAACTTGTCGCCCGACAGATTCCTCCCTGCCCGAGGCGCCAATCAGCGCCTCCCGATATTTTCTGATATGCCCACCACCGAAGAAGTCCTCACCGAGCTCAAGCAAGTCTTTGACCCCGAGATTCCCGTCAACATCGTCGACCTTGGCTTCATCTATGACGTCACGATCGCAGAGGGAATCTGCAAAATCAGCATGACCCTGACTTCCAAGACCTGCCCGGAAGCTCAGGCCATCCCGGACATGGTTCGTCGCCGGGTCAACACCCTCGACGGCATCAACGAGACGGAAGTCCAAATCGTTTGGGAGCCCGAGTGGTCACCCCACGCCATCTCCGAGGACGGCCGCAAGGTCCTCGGCATGGAAGACGAGTAGTCGAACAGCATGTCTGACCACATCGAGCACTACCAGCAGGGCCTCAAGCTCTACGGTGAAAACAAGCACCAGGAAGCCATCGTCGAGTACAAGGCGGCCCTCGTGGCCAAGCCTGACTGGACCGATGGCTTGCACGGCCTTGCCATGGCGCAAATGCACGCGGGCGAATTGGATGATGCCATCGCCAGCGGGCTGCGCATCGTGGAACTCGACAAGGATGATCCCTTCGCCCACACGAGCCTTTCCATGTTCTACATGCGCAAGGGTTTGGTCGACGAGGCCGAGGCCGAGAGCGCCAAGGCGCGTATGGTTTCCTGGAAGCAGGAACTCAAGACCAACCCCGATGCAGTGCCCCCCGGCCCGGCAGGGTCGATGAAGATTCTGGACGACTGATCTGGGATCAATTCCCGACCGACTGCTAAGGGCAGAAGGTCACGCGTAGAGCATTGGAAAGGTTGAAGCCTGCCAGGCCACCGGCCGGGTCGCGATACCAGTACTGGAAGTTCCAGGTCGAGGCCGGTGTGATTTGGCCCGGCCCGGAGCCTGCCGGTGAGATCGTGAAGTCCACGGACCGTGAGGCGATACCGAACGAATCGGAAGCCGCCGGCGGGCCCAGTCGATAGATCGAAGATCCCGCGCCATCCACACAGCGCAAGCCATCTCCGAACAGAGCCGAAGTTTGCCCGGCGCCGTAGAAGAACAAGCCGACCTTGTTCGGTACCGCCCCTGATGCGACCAGGATGAAGTCATTCTGGCTGATGCTGGTGGAACCTGACCAACCGATTTCGGAGCCCAGGGCCGAGGAAGAATTGGGTGCACCCCAGCAATAGCTCTCGATGTCGGTGCAATAGAGCCCCAGGCAAGAGGACTCCGCGTGCTGCCTCATTTCGGCCACCACCGTCGGGTGGTAGTAGGTAGTGATGTTGTTCATCCCACCAGCGCAACCATGGCAGTACGAGAGATTTGTGCCCGTGTTCGTGCACGCGGTGGTCCCGTTGCAATTGGTCGAACACTCGTCCAGCGGCGGGCAATAGTCGTGGGTGTGCAAGCTCCCAAAGTTGTGGCCAAGTTCGTGGGCGACCACGAAGAAGTCCCAAGTGTTCGATCCCTGGGTCACCGGGAAGCTCACGCCACCATTGATGCAACAAGAGAGCGAGAAGCCCCAGCTTTGATTGCAAACGACTCCCACCCAAGCAACGCCACAGCCGAGGGACGCACCGGAGATAAAGTGTCCAAGGGCTGCGTCGTTCGGAATGTTCCCCTGCCATGCGTTTCGGAACTCCGTCAACACTTCTCCGCAACCAAGACCATTGTCTTGACCATGCCAGGGATCATTCGCGTCGGTGTAGTAACCGATGTAAGGGTAAGTCAGGATGATGTCTGCCTGTTCCAACATGCGATCCGAGACCGCCGTCATCAGTAAGGTCACGTAGTTCTGCATCGCCACCAAGTTGCCGAAACGTTGGAACAGTTGATAATCCGTCTCGACAGCGATTGGGCACTCGAGTGTCGTCACGCCCATGCTGATGTTTCCGCCGGCGGCATCGATCTCTTCCACCAAGCGCGGAGAGGACGGAGATTCCGTGGCGCAGCGGGGACCCGTGATCGGGCCGATGGCGACAATCGTTTCTTCGCCAACGAGGCGCGAGGTGTACGTCGTCCAATCTCCGTCGGGACCGGCGGACGAGAGCAGGTTCCAGCGGGTCGTCCCATCATGAATCCATCCGTGGCAACCGTGACCCGAGAAACCGAGCAAAACGTCGGAGCCTTCGCGCCCACGCACCGTGCCTTTCCAAATGCTGAGATCTCCGTGGTCTGCGGTCCCCGGTCGCTCTTCGCCGTTCACGTAGACGCGCGCGCCTGGATCGCTATGCAAGCGACGCAATTCGACGGTCACTGATCCGCCGGGAAGCGGAACCGCCGTCAAGGTGAGCGTGCTTCCCGCGCCTCGTAGCTCAAGAATTTCTGCCGGCAAAGGCAGGAGTTCCGTGGCTCCCAAAGCACCAAGTTCCCCCGTCGGAATGAGAGGGAAGCTGCGTTCATCCTGCACCGCCAGCGCGGAATTCAGCGGGGAGAGCGTCAGAAGCAACAGGCCGAACCAGGTTTTGAAGATCATGCTCCAAGGGTACTGCCTAGGGGCAAAACCCACACCCCGGATTCCCGGAGTGGCTCCCTGTACCGTGCCAATCGCCACTCTGGCAGCAAGAATGGCCTCAGCTCTAACCCGCCAGGAATGCCCCCATGATCTCGTTGAACAGCTGCGGACGTTCTAGCGGGGTCAAGTGCGCGCAACCCTCGAAACAGGAAGAGGCCACTTTGGGCAGCCGGGCGAGCATTTTCACCTGCCCGGACCACATGCGAAGGTCCGCCACCCCGGCGTGCAGCAGCGCCACGGCAGGACCGTCCCCCTCATCTTGGACTCGCAACCGAGCCTGGCCAGAACGGATGAACTTTTTCGTCATGCCCGCATTCTATTGTCCCGGGCACGACACCATCCGTTCCGACGGCTCAATCCAACAGCTTGAACGTACCCTCGGCCAGCTCGCCACCCAGTTCCACACTGTTGACCTCAGTGATGATCTTGCCAATCATCGGATTGGCCAACTCAAACTCCACGCGGAAAGGCAACAACATCCCCGATACGTCTCGAAAGTCGCCGAATGACAATTTCCGGCCCACACGGCCCATTCCTTCCAAGTGGCCGAGGCTGTACTCCCTCAAGACACGTCCGGTATCGAGGTCCACGCAGATACTAACGGCCGGCGCCGAGGTGTCCCCCGAGCGCAGCAGCAACATGTTCTTTCCGTTCCAGGCAAGTCGCTGAATGGCGTGAATGCCGGGATACCATTGGTTCCAGTCCCCGTAGCGAGCATGAATATTGTCCAGCTTCATCATCTCGCCCCGCGCGCCGACCACTTCACTGAGCGGCGTTACTACGGACTTCGTCCAGCCGCTCACCCCGTCAAATGAAACGCTCTCCGCATTGTCATCGATGACCGTGTTGTAGCGGTACTTGTCAGGCCAAGCGATAAGGGCGTTGTGTTCCCCCTCCAACTTGAGCGAGGGAATGCTAAGCACACCGAACGTGCGCAGAGGTCCAAGGGTTTCGAGTAGATCGAGCCGGTACGTGTCGGCCACAAGTCCCGCAACGTCCTCCACAGCTGGCAGATCCGCCGATGGTTCGAAAAGAAACTCCTGGTGATCACCAATATGGAATCCCGTCACGTCCCCGGCTTCTGAGCGATCGAAGGCGATCACTGTGCTCGGCTGGGGACGCAGCTTCCAGCGGTCCTCGCCGATGTACCCCAAAGGCACCGCGGCGGTTCCCATGATTTCAAAAGCCAGGTCATCCCCATCTAGAACAATGGCTCGGTAGAGGTCCCCCTCGCCTTCCCTGTAATAGCCCAGATATTGCTCTAGCGGCGGCGCGGCCTGGTTGGGGTCGAAGGGGGTGCCCATGAACAGCGCGCCCAATGCTTCTTCCACCCGCAATCCGGTGATGTTGTTCCGCGACTGTGTGAAGTACATCACCATCGCATTTTGCTCCGGGAAGACCCAGGCATGGGTTCCGTCGGATCCGGTGTGGCCAAAGGCGACCACTTCACGATCTGCTTGCTTTCCGGCTTCTACATCTTCCTCGCTCAATTCCTCTTCAGCGGTCCACAACTGCATCAGAAAGCCATAGTCCGTTCGCAATTTCGGAAGCCCCGTTGAAGAGGGAAACGGCAGCGGCGTCGGCGTCAACGCCTTGCGCACCGAACGCGATGTCAACAGCCGTTCCCTCCCTGCGCGTCCGCGACGTTTCCAAAGCTGCATGAAGCGCGCGTAGTCTTCCAGAGTGGAATAGAGCCCCTGTGACCCGAGGAAGAAAGGGAACAGCGGTTCTTCTTCAGGACTCCAAAAGCGCGTCCACTCGCCTTTTGAACCCACGTACTTGCTGCACCCGCGCTCACGCAGCGGGTGACCGTCGGCCATCAGACAAGTGCTGTCCTGCATGCCGAGGGGTTCGAGCAGTCGCGTCCTCACAAAATCGGCTGCTGTTTCTCCGCTCACCACTTCGATCAGGGCCGTCAAAGTGTCCGTCCCCTGGTCGCTGTAACTAATTTGGCTGCCCGGTTCGAAACTCACTTGCTCTGGATCCGCCAGGTCGGCGACGCTACGGATACCCTCATACTCCTTGAGTTCGGCTGCCATGATTTGGGAGAACGGCAGCCCACTGGTGTGCGAGAGTAAGTGCTCCACCGTGATTTCGCGCAGGCCATCGACATCAAACGAGGGCAAGAACTTCGACACGCGATCGTCCAATTCCAGCTTGTTCTCATCCACCAACATCAAGATTGAAGCTCCGATGAAGGGCTTTGTCATGGAGCGCACACAGAACACGCTGCCCACTTCCATGGGGACCTTCTCCTCCACGTGACGCATGCCATAAGCCTCATGCAAGATCGATTTGCCGTTCTTGATCACCAGCAATTCGGCTCCCACGATCTCTTGGTCGTCCACCAGGCTCTGCACCAGTTGATCCAGATCCGCGAGCGCTTCTGGCGAAACGCCTTCGGCCAGTGCGGTCGAATCGGGAAAAGCCTCGGTCGGCGCCTGC
>JBLIMI010000271.1:0-5655 GCA_047638655.1 Minisyncoccia bacterium
ACGCAGCGACCCCCTCCAAGAGCTCCGTTGAAATCACTATCAAGACCGGTTCCGTAGACAGCAATTCGAAGAAGCGCGATGAGCACCTACTCAGCCCGGACTTCCTGGATGCCAAACAGTTCCCTGAAATGACATTCAAGAGCAGCGAAATTAGCCAGAGCGGCGAGACCTGGCATGCCACCGGCATCTTGGCATTTCATGGAACCCGCAAGGAGGTTAGCCTCGATTTCGAGAAGACCGGTGAGGGCGGGAAGCTGATGGGCTTCCATACGCAATTCACCATCGATCGCACCGAGTGGGGCATCGACTACGGTACCGGAGCACTCGGCAAGGAAATCGAAATCATCGTTAGCCTAGAAGTCGCGAGTCAGTAACTGTTCGCTGGCGAGTGCCGCGGTCCAAGAGCGGGCCGCCTGCTCTCGCGATCACCTCGAATCAACAGCGAACGCACCTGGACCGAGGCTCTATGGATCCCACTCAAATTATTTTTGGCGGCGTGGTCGCACCAGCCCTTGTGGCGGGGCTGATCTTGACCCTGGCGTGCAAGGTCTGGTCCAAAGAACCCCAACAAACGACCGGAGCTTGGGCCGGAGCGCCTGCCCTCTGCGCGGCCTTTGTCGTTGGCTTCATTTTGCTTTTGGGCGAGCCCGCAAGTGTGGGCCCGGACTCGGACCGCACTCCCACGGGTTTGGACTGGATTTTTTGGATCAGCCTTCCGTGCGCGCTGTTTTTGCCCTTGAGTCCAAGGCAAGGCCTTTGGGCCCAGTTGATTCGATTGATCGTGGGAGTAACGCTCATACGTTATGTGTTGCGCAGTCAGTTTGAATCGAACTGGTCCTATGCCGAGGGCTGGCAGTGGCTCGCGGGTCTCAGCGCACTCTTCCTCGGATTGTGGGCGGCCCTTGAGCGCTTGACGTCCCGGCCCCCCCCTGCGTCTTCGCCAATCATTCTGTGGACCTTGACCACCAGCCTCGCCGTGCTGGCTGCCATGACTGGAAGCGCCAAAATCGGCCAACTCGGCGGGACCGTGGCGGCTGGCTTGGGCGCGGCACAGATCCTGTCATGGCGCAAGCCGGGGTTCAACTTGGCCGGAAGCGGCACGGCCATGGTTCTGACTCTTGTCTTTGGACTCGGGTTGAACGCTTACTTTTATAGCTACACGCCGGGCGTCGACATTCTCCTGTTGGCGAGTGCGCCATTCCTGGCACTGCTTACCGAGCTGCCAGCAATGCGCAAGCTGAAACCGGGACGCCGAACCCTGGTGACTTACTCGCTCTTTGCCCTACCCATTGCGGTCGCCTTAACCCGCGCGGGCATCGAATTGCTCAACGCTTCCGACGAGTACGATTACTAAGAATACCGAACCACACTTTCACACACCTGTTCCGCTCTCAAGCCCGTCCTATCCAAAAATAGGAACGTGGGCTAACCGGGGCACGAACAAGGCCTTCGGTCGGCCCGGCAGGTCCCTGGTGGAGCGTCGCACGCACACCTTCTCCAGGGCTCTTGGACTCGACCTGAAGGTTGACGGACCTACGCGGCGCGGCGATACCTCTTGAGCAGGCCACCCAGGCGTTCGTTGCACTCGATGTCCCCGGTGCTTGGCTCGCGCCTTTCGATTGTCACGTTTCCGATGCCCTGGTGTGGCCGGTCGCGATTGTAGTGCTCGATGTAACCGTTGATCGCGCGCCGCCGCGAAGCCTCGCCGTAGAACATCATCTTGTTCAAGCACTCTGACTTGATTGATAGCACGAAGCGCTCCGCGTAGGCGTTGCAGTTGGGGCGCGGTACGGGGTAAGCGCGGTTTTTGTACCGGCGTTCTCCAAGCTCCTCTTGAACGCGGCCGTGTACTTCGTGTCGCGGTCACAGACGAGGAGAGTGGCCTTGCGGAGGAAACCGGGGACCGGGTCGGTGAGGTTGCGAGCGACCTGGGCCATGAACGTTTCGTTGGGGGAGGTCGTGATACCGGCGATCTCGACTGCGCGAGTCTCGAGGTCGATGAAGAACAGCACGTAGTCGGTCTTGAGCCCGCCTGGCGTCTAGACCTCGACCGATAAGAAGTCCGTGGTTGCGATCTGCCGTTTGTGCCAGCGCATCAGGGTGTCTGGCGTGACGATGGTCGCGACCTCAAAGATCTTCTTCCAAGGACCTTGGCTTTTGCGGCAAGGCATCGGCGCTGGGCGTCGGTGAACCTGAGCTTGCGACCCTTCATCCTAGCTTGCTCGAAACTCCCGCGAGCTCGAGCGATTGGTTACGAGCCTATTTTCGGACACCAGGAGCAAGGGACCGAACCAGGTTCGGTCTCCTGGGATGGCCAGCCTTGAGTAGTAATGACCGAACCGACCCAAGCCCTCGGGCCGTGAGTCGGTTCGGAATGTGCGAGTTGCCTACGAGGCGACTCGAACAAGGTCGGTGCACTCAGATCAGGGTGTGAACGTCACCGTAATGGCGTCCGAAGTATTGAACCCCGAGCCACCTGCACCGGGATCACGGAACCAGCACTGGAAGTGGCGTTCTCCGGGCGATGTGATCCCCACGGAGGGGAGATCCACGGCTGTCGTTCCCAATCCATCGTTGGCGAAGCCGGGAGGCATGATGCGCACCAGCCCTCCACTCACACACAGGAAGCCATCACCAAAGGGAGCCTGTTGCTGAGCGCCACCGTGGAAGAACAGGAACGGCTTGTCCGGCAAGCACGTAGCGCTCAAGACCAGGTTATTCGCAGTCAGGCTAGTGCTCCCCGAGGCCGCGATGGTCGCCGCATCTCCCGTTGAATTGACCGCCGCCTGGCAATAGTTGAAGCCAACGGGCTGATAGATGTCGACCGTGGAGGTCGTCGCGCCGTTGCCGATGAATCCGCCGCCGAAGAACGCCCTGTCGCCAACCACGGTGGCCGCTCCGACGTTCCGAGGCCCACTGGGCAAGGCGTCAAGGCCCCACTTGCCAGTCCCAACATTGAAGGTCTCGACCAAGTCAACAGGATCGAGCTGCGTATCAAGTCCGCCGGCCATGAGGATGACGTTGCCGAGGGCAACCGCCAGAACGCCGACTCGCGGCGTCGGCAAACTCTCAACGGTCCACAAGCCAGTCTGCTCGTCGTAGATATCGACCACTCCCGAGAGCACGTTGTTATCTTGCAGACCTCCCGCGAAGAAGATCTTGGACCCAACCACGGCCGAGGCATCCGTCGTGAAGCCACGCGCCTGAGAGAGGTGCATGACAGCCCACTGATCGGTCGAGTTATCATAGACATCGACGACGTTCGAATCGGTCGTACCGTCGTAGCCTCCCGCGAACATCGCCAGCTGCCCCACGGTCCCGGCACAGATGAACGCTCGCGATTGGGTGAGCGTCGTCGCCGTCCATGCGAGCGGATCCGAAGGTAGACCCAACGCGGAGTCGTAGATATCCACGACATCACTGACAACTGCATTGAACGGACCATTTGTGGCGCCACCAGCGAAGATCACTTTTGTCCCCACGGCAGTGGCGACGAGGCCGAAGCGAGGCACCGAGAGTTGGGCCGTGACCCAGAGCTGGGTCTGCGAGTCGAAGATGTCGACCGCCGTCGTACTTGCGGAGCCAGTAATCGCCCCGCCGGCAAAGAAAGCATGGTGGCCAAGGGCGGCAACCGCCAGATTGGTGCGGGCCCCCAGGGGGAGCGCTGTCATCGTCCACGCATCGTTCAACGCGTCGTAGATGTCGACCGTGGAGTGAAGCGTGCCCCCGGTTCGGCCTCCAGCAAAGAGTGCGAACTGATCCACGGTCACTGCAGACAACTCCCCACGAGGGGCAGAGAGAGTGTCCGTGGCCCACTGGGCCTGGGCGGGCAGAGCGCCGAAGGATAAGAGGAGGGTTAGGTTTCGGATTGATTGCAGGATGCGCATGAAAATCTCGCTGGAAGTGAAGAGGAAGTGACCTGGGAGGTCGGAGGTGCTGTTTGTCGTTCTCGCTCAGGAGCTAACCCGGAAAGCACGGCTCCCCACCGACAAGAATCGTAAGGAAATTTTGAAGACTTGCCCGTTCCCCGTCCTATCCAAGAGCAGGAACCAGGAGCGTGGGATAATTGGAGCCCGAACAAGGCATTCAGCAGGCCCGTGCTGGAGCGTCGCACGCACACCTTCTCCACGGCCGTCCTATCCAAAAAGTGAGACTGAGATTGAGCGCCGGGGCTGGCGGAGGCTCTTCCGGCCACTTATCCTCGGCAGCAATCAATCGATCGACACGCTCGAATTCCGACTCCGCCGCCAGGAGATGGATTTCTCGATCTTCGCCCCTCGTGAGTTAGGGGAGCGCCCTCCGCCCTCGCTGTTCAAACCAGAAGGAGAACCCCAATGGGATCGAAGTACTTCCTCGTCCTCGCCCTCGCTTGCGTATCGACGAATGCCCTTGCCCAGGTCACCGAACAGGCGAGAGTCCGATCACTCGATCCCTCCCCAGGAAAAGGGAGTGGTGCAGCGGTGGCCATCTCCGGCGAACGAGCGCTGCTGGGTGCACCCCTGGATGATCACTCCGGTGTCGTGACCGCTGGATCGGCCTACGTCTACTTGCGAAGTGGAACCACCTGGAGCCAAGAGGCTAAACTGATCGCTGGCGACGCGGCCGACCCCGAAGTCGCCGGCGCCTACTTCGGATCGGCTGTAGCGATCGCGGGTGACACAGCGGTAGTCGGTGCGTACAGAGATGATCACTCGGGACTCGTTGACGCTGGAGCGATATACGTATTCGAACGCACCGGTACGGCGTGGAGTCAATCCGTAAAGTTAACGGCGAGCGATGCCAACGGCTTGGATCAGCTGGGCCACTCCGTGGCGATTTCCGGAGACACGCTCGTCGTTGGCGCGAGACGAGGCGCGAGCAGCGGTGCCGGGGCAGTCTATGTCTTCGTGCGCAGTGGAAGCGGTTGGTCGGAGGAGGCCAAGCTCTTGGCTTCGGACGCGGCAGCCTCAGACCGATTTGGTTGGAGCGTTGCCGTCTTCGGGGACACACTCGTTGCGGGCGCGGATCGCGACGACTTCGCGGGCTTCAACGATCCAGGCTCCGCCTACGTCTTTATTCGTGCGGCTGGGCTGTGGACCGAGCAAGCCAAACTGATAGCAAGCGATGCCGCAGCGGGTGATCACTTTGGTTCCAGTGTATCGCTCTGGCAAGACACAGTCCTCGTAGGCGCTGACGACGAGAATGACGGAACGACGGTTAACGCGGGTGCGGCCTACGTCTTCGAGCGCAGCGGAGTTCAATGGACCGAGTCCGACAAGTGGATTGGAAGCACGATCGGAACCTCGGATCGCTTCGGCCGCTCCGTGTCTCTCGTCGGGGATGTCGCCGTCGTCGGAGCCGACCGCGATGGGCACTCCAGCGTCGGTGATGCTGGATCGGCGTTCGTTTTCCAGCGATCGGGATCCACCTGGAGTCAACAGTACCTCCTGCGCCAAAGCGAGGCGGGCCAGATCGACCACTTTGGGGCCGCGGTCGCCTTCGATGGTCAGACCATCGTGGTGGGAACGCCGGGTGACGACGTCGCCTGTCAGCAGGACGAGGGTTCCGGATACGTTTTCGTGCTCGATGGCAGTGGCGCCATCAACTCGTACTGTTTCTGTGAGTGCTCCGCGCCCTGCGGCAACTTCGATGCGAGTGCGGGCTGCGCCAACTCTA
>JBLIMI010000272.1:0-5644 GCA_047638655.1 Minisyncoccia bacterium
GAAGACGTGTTCTCCGTTGAACTCTCCAATGACGCGGGTGTCAACTTCATGGTGGCCGAGCAAGTGGGGCCCACGGGCGCCGGCACTAGCGGAGGATGGAACGAAGTGGTGCTCCACCTTCAGGACTACTTGCCGCTGACGAGCCAGATGATCATTCGCTTCAGCGCGTCGGACCTCGGTTCAGGCTCCATCGTGGAAGCGGCCATCGATGACGTGAAAGTCAGCTACATGTTGGAGGGCGACTGCCCCCCCGCCGAGACCTACTGCACCACCAGCCCCAATTCTGTCGGGCCGGGCGTGACGCTCGCCACCAGCGGCACCACCGGCGTGTCCCTGGGAGACTTCACCCTGCACGCCAGCGGAATTCCGCCGGGAAACTTCGGCCTCTTCTTCTACAGCGCCACCCAGGGATTCAATCCGCTCGGGGAAGGCACGCTCTGCATCTCGGCGCCGTTCACGCGGCTTTCGGTCTTGCAAGCCGATGCGGGTGGCGCCGCCCAACACACGCTCGCTTTCGGAGGAGGGCTCGCCGCGGGCTCGGAATGGAACTTCCAGTTCTGGTACCGCGATCCGTCGGGCGGACCGACGGGTTTCAACACATCAGACGCCGTGAATGCGCGCTTCTGTAACTAAGCGTCCCCATCCATAGCGGCTCCATAACGCCCAAGCAAGGCCTGCGCGGCTTGGGCGGGAGCCAGGAATTCGGGAGCCTGCTGCACCAATGCCGCGCGCCACTCGGCGTCCGAGGCGAAGCGCTGCAGTGCTTGTTTCCAGGCCTCCCCGTCCCCCGCTGGCAAGACGTGGGCGGGTGCCGAACGCAAGCCTCCACGATCGCTGACGAAGACCGCTAGCCCCGCTTGACGAGCTTCGCGAGCGACCAAGCCATGGACTTCGTGCCAGAGCGAGGGCACACAAACCAGATGGAGTTGGGACAGGATCCCAGGCAGTTCGAGCGCGTCGTAAGTCCCGTGGGTCCGCACGCGCGCGCTGGAGTCGACCAGGGTTTGCAACTCTTCCAATTCGCGCCCGTCCCCGTGATAGGGAACGCGCGGTCCATGGATTTCGAGTTGGAACGGCGCTCCTAACTCCACGATCCAACGGGCGAAGGGCAAGACGCCCTTGCTCGGTTGCACGGAACCCAGGACGCCGATGCGAATGCACTCCGGATCGAACTCGATGCGATCGGCAGGAGCGCGCAGGGCTTGCACGGGATTCTCGAGCACACTCAAGGAATCCGCCGGGGCCCCCCAGGCAAGCGCCACCTCGCGCGCGGCCTGCGAAGGCACGAAGACCTCTTCACAAGCACTCACGGCGTCGCGGGCAAGTTGCAAGCGATCTTGCACGGCAGAGGGTTCCATCTCTTGCAGCTTGGGCCAGGTGCGCGTCCAACAAGCCGAGCAAGTCTCAGGCACGATCTCCTCACAGGAATGATCGTCCACGTGCCACATTTGCCCTCTCGGACAGACGAGCCAATCATCATGCAGACTCAGGAAGGTCGGACGCCCCAGTTCCCGTAGACGTTTTGGCAAGCCCAGGCCGAAGCCAGAGAGGTGCTGAAGGTGGATCACGTCCAACTCATTGTCCACGCACCAGGCCAGCGCGAGCCGTTCGAGTCGAGGGTTGCGATCCAGGTCGCGCGCGCTTTCGGCGGCCTCTGGCAGCATCAACTCTTGCAGGTGAACGCCAGCCAGCATGCGGCGGCTGTCGCCCGCAGACGAGAGGGACAGGACAAAGACCGAGTGGCCTTGACGCATGAATTCCCGGGCGAGTTGCGCCGTCACCCGTTGCACTCCCCCCGGCTCGTTCCAGTCTAGCCCCAGCACGAAGCCGATGCGCCAGGCCGCGCGGGTCACGAAGCGGCCACGCCTGCGCGGGCTGGACTTTCAGGCTGCATCACAAAAGGTTGCGCGCCGTAGATCGCTTCCACCTCGTCGAGGTGAGTGTCGTGTAGCACAAGCGGATCCCGCTGGGCGGATTTGAACTCGCCTCGAATGACCTTGGACATGGCGTCAGCCAAGGCCGAAGCGTCTCCCGCGGGGAAGAGCAGTCCATGGACGCCATGCTCCAGCACCTCAGCCACGCCGGCCACGTCGCTAGCGATCACAGGAACGCCCGCGGCTCGAGCTTGCAAGATCGTGAGGGGAGCGTTCTCCATCCAGCGCGAAGGCACCAGCACACAATCGGTGGCAGCCAGCACGTGGGGCGCACTCAAGGGTTCGAAGGGTCCGCAATCGCGCACGCGACGGGAGAGTTGAGCGAGCATGGCGGGCGCGTAGCGCCGGTGCCGATCACCGGTGCCATTGCCGTGCAATTGGACACTCCAAGGCTGAACCGACTCCGGCAGCCGCATTTCGAGCAAGCGACTGGCTTCGAGCAGAATCTCCAACCCTTTGTGGGGCATGTACTGACTCATGTAGACGAAGCGCGTGCCTTCGCCGGGATGCGCGATCCGTGGTTGCCTGTAAAGCTCCTCGGCGATGCCATAGGAGAGCTGCGTGCTGGAGTTCATAGGGATGCCGAACTCCCGCAACTTCTGTTCCAGCGCGCGGGTGGGCAGAATCCAGTGATCCACGTATTGAACGGCTTCGAGGATGCATTCCCTGCGCCGTTCGAGATCGGAAGTCACCACCACACGTCCTAGGCCGCCCAGCATGGCGACGCCACGAACGGCAATTTTTCGAGCCGTCCGCTGGAGCGGGGGAAGATCCCAAACGCTCGGTTCGCGCACGCAGCGCGCGCACTTGGCCGCGTCGGTCGGACCTTCACAAGCCTTCGACTTGTCATCGAAGAGTTGCCCACGATGGCAGATCAGTCCCAGATCGGTCGGGGTCAAGATCGTGCGCGCCCCGTGCCTACGGGCGATCTCCGGCAAGCGCACGGAGAGTCCCCAGAGCACGTGCAGGAAATGCACCACGTCCGGTTGCTCCTCCTCGAGCAAGCGAGCAAAGGCCGCCTCCACCCCTTCGCAACGGTAACTGTCACCGAAGCGTTTGCGGGGATCGCCACCGTTGACGAGCTCGAAGACCGTCATGTCCGAGCGTTCCTCGCGCAGGATGTCAAAGCGCGGGCGCGTTCTGTCACGCACCGGGTAGAGCACGCCCACCTCACAGCCGCGACTCACCAGACCCTTGGCGAGGCCGTGGGCGTAGTACTCCGTCCCCCACTGCCCGCTGGGGGGAAAGCCGTTGCAGACGAGGAGGACCTTCAAGCGCTAGCCCTCGGTGAGGCGCAGACGCTCGACGGGCTTGTCTCCCATCAAATGTTCCTTCACGATCTCATCCACATCATCGGGAGTGACCTTGGTGTAGAAAACTCCTTCCGGATAGACGATCAAGTTCACGCCATCGTCGCAGGGTCCGAGGCAAGTGCAGCCGTTGATGCGCACGCGGCTCATCAAGTTGTGCTCCATCAGAGCAAACTGCATTTTCTCCATGACCTGCGGGGAGCCCGCTGCGCCGCAGGATCCTCCCGCAGTCGGCGGACGGCTGGCGATGCAGATGAAGACGTGCTTTTCGGGAATCAGATCCATCGGGCGGAATCGCTTGAGATGAGGGCGGAATGGAGACCCCGCCAATCATCCGGATCCGAGGGCCCCGATTCAATCCTGATCAGCGATTGAGTCCAAACACCTCTTCCGAGTCGAGCCAGCCACGCAATCCGTCTTGGTCCTGGACCTCGGTCCAGCCGGGGGATTGGTCCGTGCGTTGCAGAACTTGCCCGGACGAGAATTCTTGCACCCGTGGGGCATCTGCCCGGGGTTCGGAACGCGAGCGGGGTGCTTCCTTGGCGATGACCATCACAGGGTCGCCGCCTACCAGCCATTGTTGACGTATCCAAGGGGTCGCGCACAAAACGGCGATGCCCAGTGACCCGAAGACGAGCCAGCGCGCCCGGCGTCCCCCGCGCAGAGCTTCAAAGGCGAAGGCCAGTGCCAGGGGCAAGCAACCGATCAACGCGAAGATAGAACTCTCCTCGTTGGTCCATGACCCGAGCAAGCGGTCCATCGTCGCCTTCAAGTCGCCACGGTCAGCGGCTTCGAGTCCTGCGTTGAGTCGGGCCAATTCAAGGTTCGACCAAGTGTCCTCATCCCGCGGCCGCAGACGCAAACTGGCACTGAACCAAGCCACGCCCTCGAGAGCACGGTTTTCGCGCAGCGCGATGTTGCCGAGGTTGTAGCAAAGACGCGCGCGGGTCGCGGGGTCCTCGTTGTCCACGCATTCGGCGAGCACTTCTTCCCACAACACGCGGGCCGTATCGAGGTCCCCTGTGCGGTAGGCGTTGGTCGCTAGCGCATCGCGATCCGCAGCTTCGGATTCCTGAGCGCGGGCGATCCCGCCACAGAGCAACACCAACAGCACCAGGCACTTCGTGATCATGAGTCCGTTCTTCATCATAGCCCCTCTCCCATCAATTGGTCCGCAAGGGCCAGCAGCACCTGTCCTTCCATCTTTGCGTCGTCTCCGGCCCAATGGGATTGGTCCAAGCCGTGGCTGGTTTGCCTGTAGGATTCAAGCGCCTGTTGGCTCCAGAATTGATCGTGTTCCAATGACCAACTCTGCAAGTCGCGGCCTTCCCAGGCTGCGGACTCTTCGTCTGTGCGGGCGCCGAGGAACTCGTGCAGCGCTTGGGCTTGGGCGCCGGCACTCTGCGCGCGGCGCAAGTCGCGGGACAAGTTCTTGCGTGCGCCTCGACGACGTCGCGACGCCGGGGCAGCGGGGTCCCCGCGACGCCGAACCACGGCGCGCGAGATGAGCCAAAGGAGTGGAAGCCCAAACCAAGTCCCCAGCAACACGCGCTGATCCACGCCCGCCAGGGGCGGTTCTGTGTCCGCCGGATCCTGGATGTCACGTGCGGTGAGTGCGGCTCCACCGTCCTCGCCTTCCTCGAGCAAACCGGTGGCGCCTTCGATCGGACGCACGCGAATTGGAATGGGCTGCGAACTGATGGTGCGGTAGGTCCCCAATTCCGGATCGAAGACCACCAGGGGCAAGGGAGGAATCTCCCCCACATCCGCCGTCTTGGGCGCCAAGTCGTAGACCACACGGCGGCGGTCCCCGTAGAAGCGTTCGTTGGTGGTGCCGTAGACCCGGAAACCCTTGAAAGCATCCATGCGAGCAGGATTCGGCAACTCGAAGAATTCAAGGTTGGCGGCACCGGTCCAGTCCACGGTCAGCTTGATGGACTCACCCAGGTCGATGTCACGGCGATTGACTGTGGTCTCCACATTGAAAGTACCCACGCCACCCGAGAAGTCCGTCGGGCGACCGCTCTCCGGTAACTCTCGCACCTCGATCGCGAAGGCCGGAACCCCCACGTGATAGGTCTCTTTCTCCTCACTGAAAGCGCGCCGACGCACGTGACCAAACTCCAGCCAGCTCTGGGGGAAATTGAGGGTCCCCGAGCGTGTCGCCACAAAGGTGCGCGTCACTTGCAAGACGCGGAAAGGTTTACCGCGGACTGTCTGTTCTCCCACGTCGAGAGCCCGCACGCGACTGCGCGAGTTCACGTGGACCTCGATCATGCGTGATTTGACAGCAGCCACCTCGCTCTCCACTTCCAAAGTGCCGGGCAACTCATTCCACCAGGGCAGAATCAAGTTAGCCACGTTGACCATGGAGGCCAGTTTGTTGTCCCAGCCAAACGT
>JBLIMI010000273.1:0-5644 GCA_047638655.1 Minisyncoccia bacterium
CCGCGCCCTGGGCCGGATGATTCCCAGGCTTCGGCCACGCCGCGAACCGCGACCCAGCCGATCCCGACCCAGCCGGCTGCGACTCCGCCGATGCCGGCAAGGGCGGCGGCGCCCCAATCGACAGTCACCCAGCCCGGGCCCCAATCCTCAGCTCCCACTCCCGCACGGCGCCAGCGCCCCCAATTCGCAGGTGCTGTTCATTCGAGCAAAGTCGAAGCCTGGAAGCGCTTCTTGGAGGACGTTGGCGACAAAGCGCCGGCGCTCAGCAATGTGCTCGCCCAGTACGGCAAGTTGTTGGAACTGAACGGTGGTCGAGCCACCATTCGCTTCGAGAAGATGCGCGAGGCGGACCGGCCTTTGATCATGGACGCGCGCAACCAGCGTTTGTGTTCGAAAGTCTTCTCCGATCTCATGCAGGAATCGGTGACGGTCCTGTTCGAGGATGGGGAACGAGTGACCCCCGGCGAATCGGATGCTTTCACCGCTCAGGTGCGGAAGACCTTCAACGGCCGCATCGAGGGCTGAGACCCCCAACACACCAATCTCGCTACATTCCCGTGGCGACGGACCCAGGAAGAAACAATCGACAGATGAGTGGATCATTCGGAGACATGGGCAACTTGCTCAAGCAAGCCCAGGAGATGCAACGGCAACTGGACCAAGTGCGCGAAGCCCTCAAGCTGGAGAAGGTGGTCGGCACGGGCGGCGGTGGTGTCGTGCGCGTCGAGGTCAACGGCGAGGGAGAAGTGCTCTCCATCCACATCGACGAGAGCGTTGCCACTTCAGCCGACAAGGCCATGATTGAAGACCTCGTGCTGGCTGCTTTGCGCGATGGCATTGGACAGGCCCACAGGCTGCGCCAGGAAAAGCTCGGTGCTGTGACCGGTGGCATGAACTTGCCCGGCATTTTTTAGAGGACGATGGCCTACCCCGTTCCCCTGGAGTCCCTGATCCTCGCTTTCGAGAGATTTCCGGGAGTGGGTCGGGTGACGGCCGAGCGCCTCGCTTTCCACCTCCTGCGAGACCCCGAGGCGAGCCGCCTGGCGCCCATTTTGGAGTGCGCCTTGCGCGAGACCCTGCGTTGCTCCACTTGCGGCAACATCACTGCGCAGGATCCCTGTCCCGTGTGCACCAACCCCGAGCGTGATCCACGCTTGATCGCGGTGGTGGAGGAGCCTCGTCACGTGGAAGCCTTCGAGCGGGCGTCGGTGTTTAGTGGGCACTACCACGTCTTGATGGGGGCCTTGAATCCGGCGGAGGGCACCGAACTGAGCCATCTGGCCCTGGAGCCCCTGGTGCAACGGGTGCGTGGTGCCGAGGTGCGCGAGGTGATCCTGGCAACAGATCCTGACGCGGAGGGGGAGGCCACCGCCCTGGCAGTGGTGGAGTGCTTGGAGCAGGCTTTCGGCGATCAGGCGCCACTGATCACGCGCCTGGCCCGTGGAGTCCCCGCGGGCAGTGCGCTCGAGTACTTGCATCGCGGGATCCTCGAGGACGCCCTCGAGGGACGCCGGGCCATCGGCCGTCGGCGGGGTCAGGGATAGGAATGGCACGGCCCCGGCAGCATTTGGAGCTGCCAGGTCCTCAACCGCAGGCCTTCGCGCGTCGATAGCCAGGGTGCCATGGCCTCCAATAGGATCCACACCGGGCTGCATGCTCGGGCCGAACAGCAGCTCCAGCTGCAACCGCGCTTGATGCAGGGGCTCGAGATCCTGCAGATTCCGGCTCAGGACCTGGAAGCGTGGCTGCAGGACGCGGCCGAGTCGAACGAGGCGCTGCTGGTGGATCGCGCCCCCGGAGAGGGCCCGGGCAGAGTGGATTGGGACGCGGCGGACCGTCACGCGGAGATGCTGCAGAACCAACCGGACCGAGGCCCGGGCTTGGCGGAAGCCTTGGGATCTCAACTCCCTCTTCTCGAGCTCGATGAAGAGGCGGAAGGCTGGGTGCGCTTCCTGATTTGTTGCCTGGATGAGAACGGTTACCTCTCGCTGAGCGATGAGGAACTCTTGGTCTTGGCTGGCGAAGCTCAATTGCGCAGCGACCCCCTCGCCCTTGGGATGGCCATTGCTCAATTGCAGCGCATGGACCCCTGCGGCATCGGCGGACGGGACATGGTGGAAGCGCTACTCTTGCAACTCGACCAGGACGGCGCCGATTACTCGGCACTCTGCCGTTTGGTGGAAGAGTTCCTGGAAGACGTGGCTTCCAACCGCCTGCCGGCGGTGGCGCGCGCGCTTGGAGTGGAACTCGACGAACTCGGCGACCTGTTGCACAAGTTGCGATTCCTGAATCCGCGGCCCGGTGCAGAACTCGCCAGTGGCGATGTCCCCGTCATCCGTCCCGACGTGCTGGTGGAGCGCGACGACCAGGGACAATGGCAAGTACAACTCGAACGTAGCTCCATGCCCGCGGTGACCATCGATCCCGAGATCGCGCAGTTGGCACGTTCCAAGGGGCAAGGCGCCGAGATCAAGGATTGGGCCCGGGACCGGGTGGAACGGGCCAAATGGATCGTCGACGCGGTTAAGCAACGGGGCGAGACTCTGCTGCGCGTGTCGCGCGAAGTCTTCGAGCACCAGTTGACCTTCCTCGAAGAAGGTCCTGGCAACTTGCGGCCGCTGTCCATGACAGAACTCGCGGAGCGACTCGAATTGCATCTCTCGACCATCAGTCGTACGGTCAATGGCAAGCACGTGCAGACCCCCTGGGGGATTTTGCCTCTGCGCTACTTCTTCCAGGTGGCGACCGGCTCCGGCGATGCTCCCGCCCGGGAGGACCTCAGCCAAATCGTACGCTCGATATTCGACGCTGAGGATCCGACGGCGCCGCTCTCGGACGATGATGTGGCCGAGGAGCTGGGACGCCGCGGCCACCAGGTGGCGCGCCGTACCGTGGCCAAGTTCCGCGGGCAACTCGACATCGCTAGCTCTTACAAGCGCCGCAAGTTCACCTCCTGATTCTCCCAGGCCAGCGCTCCCCGTACACTGGGGCGATGCGCAATGTTCGCCTGGAGATCCAATACGACGGGGCCGAGTTCTTTGGCTGGCAACGCCAGGACGGCTTGGTAACGGTGCAAGAAACCCTGGAGGACGGCGTGGTTAGCTTCTCCGGAGAACGGGTCACGGTGCAGGGCTCTGGCCGGACGGACAGGGGCGTTCACGCCCTGCGTCAGGTGGCGAGTTTTCACATCCAGTCCAGCTTGAGCGACGATCGCCTGCGCCATGCCCTGAACGCGCACTTACCGGAAACGGTGGTGGTCAATCGGCTGGAGACCTGCTCCGATGACTTTCACGCTCGCTTCTCGGCCCGGGGCAAGCGCTACGTCTACACGATCGCCACACGCCGCTTCAAGCCGTCCCACGCGGAGCGTTTCTCGGCCTGGAGCCCTCAATCGCTGGACTTCGACGCTATGCGTCGGGCGGGTCGCGACTTGGTGGGCAAGCACGACTTTCGCGGCTTGTGCAGCACCGGATCCTACCCGACCACAACGGTGCGCACGGTGCGTCAATTGAGGTGGATCCGTAGAAGGGGCCGCCTGTCCTTTGTGATCGAAGCCAACGGATTCCTCTACAACATGGTGCGGGCAATCGCAGGAACACTGCTGGACGTTGGACGCGGTCGCTTGCAAGCGAACTGCGTGCAACGGGTGCTGGAGGACGGCGACCGGGGCAAAGTGGGGCCCACCGCCCCGGCGGGGGGGCTCTATCTGTTGCGCGTGTTGTACGACGAGCGGATCTTTCCAGGCGCCGATGCCGGGCCCCATGGAAGCCCGGGCGTGTTCTAGCAGCTGACCGGAGTCCTCACGGTCTTGTATGGCAGCCATGAAAGGCCATTTAATTTCCTCAAAGCAGGCTCCTGCCCGGGACTGGGATCGGACGAAAAGGCTGTTGTTAGGCGGGTTTTGGGCGATGAGGGCGGGCATCTCGAATTCTTCGGGAAGTCTGTCTTGACGAGTCGCCAGGACCGACCCATCTTGTATTTATTGGTCCCTATGCATGTCATCACTCGATTCCACGATGTTGATACCCCGCGCCGAAACGCGGGTGGGGCCGGCCGACGGATGAAGTCCCGGCGAATTCTCTGCGACCTGGTCGCTTCCTCGAAAATCGCAAGGGGAGGCTCTCCAGAGTTGACCCGGTATGCACCGTTTTCGGGGGCTTGGAGTACGCAGCTAGGGACTCAATCTAAAACTGATGCATCACAATGGAGGTATGCATGAAAACTCAAGTATCGATCCACCATCACGACTACCCTTCGGGCATGCGGCATCTTGTGGAGGAGAAGCTCGGGGAGCTTTTACGCTTCTGCAATGCGATCACTTCGATGGAAGCACACCTTGAAAAACAGGCGAGCGTCCACCGCGTGGAGATCATCGCCAACGTGCCCCATGGTCCTGTCTTGGTCGCCGACGGCCGGGCAGACGGGGTCCGCGGAGCGCTCGATGAAGCCCTCTCCCGGATGGCCCGCAAGCTCAAGCGCTCCAGAGAAAAACAGACCACGGAGCGGCGCCGAGCCATGCGTCATCCGGAGGCCTAAAGCCCGAGGCCTAGCCGACGGCTAGCCTTCGCAGAACGGACGCCGTGCTTGATCCCGATGGGGACGGGCGCGGCGTCACATTTTGGCCGAGTGGCGAGCTTCCGGGGGCCGACTCCCAAGGAAGTTGGTTTTCTGCCCCCTCGGCTTTGGTACTCTGCGCGCGGAGGGGGAGACCTCCACCCAGTTGAGCTCCTCCGGTTCCGACCACAGTCACCTTAACACCCCGCCTGGCGCTAGATTTCGCGCCTCATCATGAGCTTCTGGAAGCTGTTCAAGCCCAAGAGTTGTAGCGTCAAGCTGAAAGCCTCCAACAAGGATGCCATCCTCACCGAATTGGTGGAGAACATGGTTAAGGCGTCCGTTCTGGATGCGGACTTACAGGAAGCGGCCCTGCGCACCTTGCGGGACCGCGAGGAACTGGCCTCCACCGGTGTGGGCATGGGAGTCGCGATTCCTCATGTAAAATTACCCGGTCTGACCCAAGTCGTTTGCACCCTTTCCGTGCACAAGGAAGGCGTGGATTGGACGGCCATCGACGGTGAGCCGGTCAGCATCTTCTTCAGCGTGCTGCGCCCCGAGCGGGCCGGGGATCAACATGATCCTGAGCTCCACCTGGAGATGATGAGCTGGATCGCCCGGTTGGGCCGCAAAGAGGATTTCCGTCGCTTCGCGATTGCTAGCGGCACTAAAACCGAGCTTGTGGACCTCTTGAAAGAGATGTCCACCGTCTGAGCGAGCTAGGACGCGACCCGTGCTCGTCGATCAAACGGTCACCATCGTGAACCCCGCAGGGTTGCACGCTAGGCCTTCGGGTGCCCTGGTGGCCACGGCGATGGGATTTGAGAGCGAGCTCAGGATTTACATGGGCGAACGTGAGGTAAACGGTCGCTCGATCTTGGAGTTGATCACCCTGGGGGCTAACTGCGGCTCCAAATTGCGCCTGGTAGCGGACGGAGAGGACGCTTCGGAGCTCATGGAAGCCCTTGTCTGCTTGATTGCAGCGGGCTTTTCCGAAATGGGGTGAGCCTGGGAACCGGCGTTCATTCAGTGGGGATTCGCCGTTCCGCCTAAACCCATCCGGGCATCAGACCCGAAGGGGAGTGCTGAG
>JBLIMI010000274.1:0-5623 GCA_047638655.1 Minisyncoccia bacterium
GCTAACGGAGTGCAGTTCGACTAGGAAGACGAGGGTCTCGTTCGGTCCGATGGACGGCGGGGCTCCCCGTTGTCCATAGGCGAGGTTGGCGGGGATGACAAACGTGTAGCGCGCGCCGGGGCTCATCAGTTGCAAGCCTTCGGTCCAACCGGCAATGACGCCGTTGAGCGGAAAACTAATGGTCTCTCCTCGGTCAAACGAGGAGTCGAACTTCTGACCGGAGAGCGTCCAGCCACAATAGTGGACGGTGACGGTGTCGGTGGAGCCGGGAGGAACGCCGTCACCTTTCTCGTGGGCAACGTACTGCAGGCCGCTGCCTGTCGTAGTCAGCTCCTCGTCAGAGGGCATTTTGAAATCGGGCACAGTGAGTTTCTCCTTCTTGCCAAACAGGCGGCGAAACATGGGGAATGGTGAGTGTGGGTCCAGAGGGGCGCGCTGAGCGCAATCGAACGCGCAGGATACTCTGACCTCACCGGATCACTTCCGACTTCGGTGTCACTTTCCACCGGTTCCTTCCATTCGGGTGGTCGAGCCACCTCGGAAGACCAAAATGGCCGGGGGTTGGAGAAGGAGAGATCCTCACCCCCGGCCGCTCCCTTGGAAATTTCCATTGCCCTGTGCCGAGGCGTTGGGGGCAGTGTTCACTAGCCACGGGAACTCAGATAGCAAGTTTGGCTTCAACAGGCCTTCCTGCGAGGCGCGAGAGAGATGCGCTCCACATTGGATTTCCTGTCGACTCCTTTCATAGACCGAATGCTGAAAGGCTTGAAGGGGGTGAATACCCAGTTTCGTTCGATGCGCTCTGCACAGAGACGGGTCGATCGCCTGTGCTGATGCCGGTCCCGCGCTGTGGCACCGATGGGCTCGCCTTTTTTTACTTACCAGGACGGAATTGGTTTGTGGATTCACGTGCTCGAAGGCGTGCGCTTGAATCTCGAAGGAGACCACAGGAACCATGTTCAGCTCACCAGAACCTAGCGGGCGTGGTGAACGTCCAATTCTTAGATTGCAGGCAACCCACTCGTCGGTCAGCAGCGAGACCACGTGTTCCGTTGTGGTCGCTCGAAGATTCCTCTTTCAAGTCGGAACTGGCATGGCTGTCACTCGATGCCGCCGGCGCAATCGTGATGGCGAGAGGTTACACTCGCTCCATGCTCGTCCAAGGTTCCTATCAATGCTCCTGCTGTGACTACTTCAGTCTGCACAGGCGCGGCTCTTATGACATCTGTCCCGTTTGCTATTGGGAGGATGATGGTCTGAGTCTGGGCGAGATTGACGAGGTTTCAGGGCCCAATTACATCACTTTGCGGCAAGCGCGTCAGAATTTCATGCGTTGTGGGGCTGCGGACATCGCCGCAGTTTCCCTCGTGGCCTCTGAGGCCGAAAGAGGAACCCTGCGGCGCGAAGTTCGCTCCTAAGCGTCCGTGCTAGTGGGTACGAGGTCCTTCGACTTCAGGGTGAATTGATCCCCCTCAAAGTCGACCAGCACCTCGCTTCCTCGGGCGATCTGTCCGCTCAGAATTGCGTCTGCCAGAGCATTCTGAACGTTCTTCTGGATGGCTCGCTTGAGGGGCCGAGCGCCGTACTCTGGGTCATAGCCTAGTTCGGCGAGGCGACTGAGCGCCCGGTCTGAAACGGAGAGCTTCACTTCCTGCTCCTCGAGCTGGCGGGAGATGCGCTGCAGCTGCACCCGAGCGATGGACTCGATTTGATCCTCCTGGAGTTGTTCAAACGTCAGGATTTCATCCAAGCGGTTGATGAACTCAGGCCGGAAGAAGTTTCGCACCTGCTGCTCCTCACGGAGATTGCTCGTCATCAAGATCAAGGTTTGCGTGAAATCCACCGTTCTTCCTTTGCCATCCGTCAGGCGGCCGTCGTCAAGCAACTGAAGCAAGACGTTGAACACGTCCGGATGAGCCTTTTCGACCTCGTCCAGCAAAATGACGGAATGCGGCTTACGGCGAACCGCTTCGGTGAGCACGCCACCCTCTTCGTATCCGACGTAACCGGGAGGCGCACCGATCATGCGACTGACCGAGTGCTTTTCCATGAACTCGCTCATGTCGATGCGAATCATGTTGCGTTCATCATCGAACAGGAATTCGGCGAGGGCCTTGGCTAGTTCCGTCTTGCCCACTCCGGTCGGACCGAGCAAAAGGAACGAACCTAGGGGTCGCGTTGTCTCTTGCAAGCCTGCTCGAGAGCGACGCACAGCTTGCGAGATGGCCTGCACTGGACCGGCTTGGCCAATCAGGCGCTGGTGAATGCGCCCTTCCATTTCCATCAGCTTGTTGCGCTCGGTTTCAAGCAGCCTCTGGGCGGGGATGCCCGTCCAGCGCCCGATGATTTGTGCAATCAACTCGGCATCCACAGCTTCGGGGAGCAGAGCCCCCTGGGCTTGAAGCACGGAGAGTCGTTCAACGTTGTGCTCGATCTCGAGTTCTGTCTCGGGAATCTCACCGTAGCGAAGCTCTGCCACGCGGTCGAACTTGCCGTCGCGCTCACTCCTAGCGGCTTCTTCACGCAAGCTCTCTATCAGCAGCTTACCCGCACGGATGGACTGGATCATGTTCTTCTCGTTGTCCCAGCGGGCTCGCAGAGCGCTCACGTCCTCGTTGACCTCGGCCAACTCCGAATCGATTTCTGTGATCCGTTTACGCGATGACTCGGACTCATTACGGCCCATGGCGTTGCGTTCGATCTCGAGCTGGCGAATCTTGCGTTCCACACGCTCCAGATCCGGCGGCATCGAGTCGATCATGATGCGCAGCTGGGAGGCAGCTTCATCAATGCAATCGATGGCTTTGTCGGGCATGAAACGATCATTGACGTGGCGATCCGCGAGGCGTGCCGCCGCGATCAGGGCTTCGTCCTCGATGCGTACGCCGTGATGCACCTCGTAGCGCTCTCGCAAGCCGCGCAGAATGTCGATCGTGTCCTCCACATTCGGCTCCTCGATCATGACGGGCATGAAGCGTCGCTCGAGGGCCGCGTCCTTTTCGATGTACTTGCGGTACTCATCCAAGGTTGTGGCTCCAATGCAGCGTAACTCGCCACGCGCCAAGGCAGGCTTCAACATGTTGGCGGCGTCCATGGCGCCCTCACTGCCGCCGGCGCCAACCATCGTGTGTAGCTCATCAATGAAAAGAATGACGTTGCCCTCAGCCTCAGCGACTTCCTCCAGGACAGCTTTCAGGCGCTCTTCGAATTCGCCGCGGTACTTGGCTCCTGCGAGCAGCGCGCCGAGATCCAATGACATGACCTGCTTTCCCATCAAGCTCTCGGGGACGTCGCCTTCCACGATGCGTAGGGCAAGGCCTTCAACGATGGCGGTCTTGCCAACGCCCGGGTCTCCCAGCAGAACGGGATTGTTCTTACGCCGACGGGCGAGCACCTGGGTCACGCGACGGATCTCGTCGTCCCGGCCAATGACGGGATCGAGCTTGCCCGACTCCGCGTCCGCCGTCAGGTCACGAGCGTATTTCTGCAAGGCATCGAATGAGTTCTCTGGTTCTGGGGTGGTGACCTTGCGGTTTCCCCGAACCTCGCCGAGCGCGGTCTCAATGCGTGCCGCCGTTAAGTCTCTGGCGGCGAAGAGCCCTTGGACTTCGCTGCCCCCTTCCTTGGCGAGGGCCAACAGGATGTGTTCTGTGGACATGTACTCGTCTCCGAGTGCTTGAGCCCGGGCGCCCGCCTCGCTCAGGACGGCGGCCAAAGCCCGGGACATGCCCAGGTCGCCACCGTTTGCACGGGGTAGCTTTGCGAGTTCTGTTTCGAGCTCCAGGGCCAGAGCCTTCGATTCAGTCCCAAGTCGATGCAGGATGGCCGAGGTCACCCCACTTGGCTCCGCGAGTAAGCTCACCGCCAGGTGCAGGGGGACGATTTCCGGGTTGCCGGCAACTTGAGCACGCTGTTGGGCAGCTTGCAGTGCTTCCTGGGTCTTGGTCGTGTACTGATTCATGGTGCTTGCTCCTTGCTTGAATTGCGATGCGTTCGCCTTTCAAGAGCAATGGGTGTGCCAATAGAAGAACAGCCCTTTCAGTGGCCTGGAAGGGCTGTTTAGCGTCAGGTGTCTGCCGAAATGGCGCCATGCAGTGCCAAAGTGGCATGGTTGGTCGGGCGCCGTCTAGTCACACACCTGGACCCGCATCGCGTCCGATGTATTGAATCCGGCCCCGCCAGCCGCCGTGTCCCGGTAGATCAATTGATAGTGGAGCTGATCCCCAGGCTGGACCCCTGCGTAGTGCGGCCCGGAAATGGACTGCAACAGTTGCAGCCCTCCCGCGCTGACGGTCTGCACTCCGAGCAATTCGAGTGCCCCGTCCACGCAGCGCAGTCCATTCCCAAAGGGCGTTCCGGGATCGATGGCTTGGGGGCCAAAGAAGAACAGGGCCATGGCCGATTTGGGTAGTTGTTCGCAGACGAGTGTGAAGCTGCCAAAGCTGGCGCTGGCGACGCCGTTGATATCCAAGCGCGCCGGCATACCTGACGAATTGGCGAGGGCCCCGCAGTAGCGAATCTTCGAGCAATCGCCGGTCGGATTTCTGAAGCCGCGTAACCCGCTTGCTTGCGAGGACACGATCACCGTTCCATCGGAGGCCAGTGCCGTGCCGCCAGTCGGGCCAGGCAAGAGAGCTTCGGTCCAAAGCACCTGGAGATTGGCATCGAGAGCAATCAGTAGGTTTTGACCGGGCCCGTTCTCGGAAGCGGTCACAAACAGTTTGCCCTGCGCGTCGATGGCCATGCGGGCCACGGTGTAGTTCAATGGCAAGGGGCTTGAAGCGGCAAGCACGATTCCAGAGTCAGGTGCCAGGCGAACGATGGAACCATCCGGTGCGTAATTGTAGACATTGCCATCTGGGCCAACGCCGTAGCTCGACCAGAAAACTGGGCGCATGGGAGACTCCCATAAGAGATTGAAGCTACTGCCGGTGTCCTCGTAGGCCGCAAGTGTGCCCGTAGAACTCGTGAGATCGGTGTTGGGCATGAAGATCGTTCCATCCGGACTGGAGAAGATCCCGGAGCTTGATCCCAGTCCTGGCTGTGCCACTGGGCCAGATTCGTAGAGCAAGTCACCGGAGTTGATGTCGAAACGTCTGACTCGGTCTCCGAAAGGGCCGTAGCCATAGAGTTTTCCGCCGACGACGAGGCCACTGGACTCTTCTTCGACCGTGCCATTGAACGTGCTCCAGACGGTATTTCCCGTTGCCGCATCGATACGAACAAAGCGGTAACCGAGGAAGCTTCCAACGAATTCACCATTCATGATCAAGTCACCGTTTGGCGCAAACGTGGGGGACGTGTTGAACTGAATGGTGACCGTGTCTTGCGATGTCCAGAGGATGGCGCCGTTGCTTGCGTCGAGCGCGAAGACAGGCTCGTTCGTGAGTGGGTACCCGGTGCGCGTGACGAAGACGCGCCCGTCGCGGAAAGCGATCGGTTGGGCAAAATTGCTGGTGCTTGGGCCGGTACTTGGGATCGATGCTTGCCAGACGATTGTTCCGCTGGCGATGTCCACGGCGACAATCTCCGAGACGGATGGGTTCAGCCAGTCGGGGGTGCGCCCGAAGACGGCGAGTCCGTTGGCGATGACGGGGGTGGCACACATCTCGGTGGGCAAGCT
>JBLIMI010000275.1:0-5610 GCA_047638655.1 Minisyncoccia bacterium
GACAACATGAATTCACGACTTGCGACCTGGCGGCGACCCCTGGTGCTTCTCTTCATTTCCATCACGCTGGGGATGACCTCTTGTACGAGCCCTGATCAGTACCGTCAGGCAATCGGTGAGCGGGACTCCGAAATCAGCCGGCTGCAAGACGAGCGCGCGCAACTGAAGGGCGATCGACAACGGCTGTTGTCCGAGATTGATTCCATGAGCGGCCAGTTGCGTGATGCCAGCATGAAGCTGCGGGCCAAGCCACGAGTGGTGGAAGCTCCTGCCCAATCTAGCCTCTCCAACCTCGGCGTGGGCTACGCCTACCGGGATGGCGTTGCGGTGATCACCATTCCGTCCGCCATCAGTTTTAGCTCGGGCAAGGCCACACTGTCCAAGACGGGCAAGCAGGCATTGCACGAGGTCGCCAAGGTGCTCCAACGTCAACACCCCGGGGCGGTGTACTCGATCGAAGGGCACACCGACACGGACCCGATTTCCAAGTCCAAGTTCGTCAACAATCGCGATCTTTCATTGGAGCGTGCGACGGCCGTTTTGACTCACCTAGTGGTCGAGTGCGAGGTGCTCGACGAAAGTTGTGTCGTTGTTGGACATGGGCAGTACCGCCCCGTGGACCCCGGAACGAGCAAGACCGCCAAGGCCAAGAACCGTCGCGTCGAGATCGTCGTTTACGGAAAGTAGAGGGCCTGGCCCGAGTACTACGCCACACACCAGGGGGCATGCCGCGACGCTGTCGCGGCATGCCCCCTGGTGTGTGCCTATATACTTGGGTACGGACCCCTGAAATTCCCTTTTGCGGCTCAGGAGGAGTAGAATGGAGCACCCGGCCGGGTTTCCCGGCAGGTCGCTCTTCCTACAAATTCTTTCCTAGCCCCGCCCGCGCGGGACGCATCAGCACGCATCGATGACTACAGGCATTCAAGCAATCCGGAACATCGCATTCGTTGGACACCCTTCGTCAGGCAAGACCACATTGGTGGACGCGCTGGCGCACATCACGGGCGCGTCCTCAAGGAAAGGCTCTGTTGCGGATGGAACGAGCATCTGTGATACGGAACCGGAAGAGCAAGAGAAGAAGCACACGCTGCAGCTCTCGGTTGTGCATGCAGAGCACGGCGAGCGAAAGTGGACTTTTGTGGACACGCCTGGTTACCCGGACTTCGTGGCCGAAACCTTGGGCGCCATGTTTGCGGTGGATCTCGTTTGCGCAGTCATCAGTTGCTCGAGCGGGGTGACCTTCAACGTACGCAAGAAGCTCTCCAGCGCCGCCAAGTTGCATCGACCGCGGGCGATCGTGGTGACTCACTTGGATGCGGAGAATGCTTCCTTTGACCAGACCGTGGAACAGATCCGAGCGGCGATTGGGGAAGTTTGCGTGCCCGTGCTCCTACCCGACGGAAACGCTGCGGACTTTAGCGCTGTGCGCCGCACGTACGAGGTGGAGGATTCCTCCTGGCGTCAACGCCTGATGGATCGCGTGATGGATGCCTGCGAGGACGAGGAGCTTCTGATGGAGTACCTGGACTCTCAGGTCTTGACCGAAGAACAGCTCGAGCGGCTGATGCCGCACGCTATCGAGAAGGGGGCCTTGATTCCAATTCTCGTGGCCAACCCGGAGTCAGGGCTTGGGGTTGAAGATGTCTACAACTACATGCGGCGTTTTGCACCCTCTCCTGCGGAGGCTGAAATCCAGGACGATTCGGGCGAGATGGTGACGCCCGAAGAGGACGGCCACCTGGTCGCCACCGTTTTCAACGCCAAGTCCGATCCGCACGTGGGCAAGGTGTACTTGGCACGCATCTGGACGGGAAAACTGGGCGATCACGATCACATTCACGGACCTGGAGACCACAAGCCTGAGAAGCTTGGCGGGTTGTTCCACATGGTGGGTAAGAACCGGGTAGCGATCACTTCCGCAGGCCCCGGAGACATCATCGCGTTCTCCAAGGTTGAACATGTGGGCATCGGTGAAGCGATCAGCAACGAGGAGGGCGCACCGCGGGTTGTTACAGCGCCCGAGGCTCCGACACCGATGGTTTCCCTGGCCGTCTTCCCGAAGAGTCGCAACGACGAACAGAAGATCGGCGAGGCATTGAAGAAGCTAGTGGACGAGGATCCGACCCTCAGCATGTACAACGACGCGGTTACCCACGAGCTTGTCGTGAGCGGCATGAGTGACTTGCACTTACAGATCCTTGAGAGTCGCTTGAAGCGTCGCTTCAGCGTTGAGATTGAAACCAAGTTGCCGCGCATCGCGTATCGCGAGACGATTACGAAGCCCGCCGAAGGCCATCACCGCCACCGCAAGCAATCGGGTGGTCGCGGGCAGTTTGGTGAGTGCTACATTCGCGTCCGTCCTCGCGTCCGTGGGGAAGGCAACGTGTTCTTGGACAAGGTCGTGGGCGGAGCCATTCCCCGCAACTTGATCCCCGCCGTCGAGAAAGGGTTCGTTGAGGCTTGCCAGCAAGGTGTGCTGACCAACAACACCGTGGTCGACATAGAGTTCGAGCTTTACGACGGGAAGTTCCACGCGGTGGACTCCGACGAAGCCAGCTTCAAGATGGCAGGCGCCCGAGCATTCCGAGAAGGCGTGTTGGCGGCGAAACCCGTGCTGCTGGAGCCTGTGATGGTGGTGGAGATTCACGTGCCCACGGACCACGCTGGGCAAATCTTCTCGGACATCACCAGCCACCGGCGGGGTCATGTCATGGACCAGCAGGCAGAATCTGACGGGGCGGTGACCATGATCAAGGCCGAGGTGCCCTTGGCGACCATGCAGACCTATCATAGAGACCTGAAGTCACAGACCTCGGGCGAGGGGACTTACTCCATGGGCTTCGCGAATTATTCGGCTGTCCCTGCAATGGAACAGAGCAAGATCTTGAGGGATCAGGCGAGAGTTGACGAGGAGGAGTGAGCCTCGAATTCTCGCGCAATAGAGTCACAGGGTGGCGGTTTGGCGATGCCGGGCCGCCTTCCTTGCGTTGAAGTCGATGCCGTTTCGGTGCTTTGCCTGCCGTCCGACGGAATTTTTTTCCAGGTGCCTGGGGTGGCTCGTCCGGAACAGATGAAACCTTCCCGATCCCGACCTTGAGTTGGACGCGGCAAAACACCGATGGGAAGGCTGTTGCGCGGAATGCTCTCAACTCCGCGACCGAATTTTCGTGTCCCCGAGAGCACCCGCCGGCCCAAGTTAATTTCAAACGGCATGGACCAGGGAGTCGTCACGCGATGATCACAATGGATGAACTCTTGGCGCTATTGGTGCGCCAGGGAGGGTCGGACCTTCACCTCTCGGTGGGGAGTCCGCCGAGAATTCGTTTGCACGGCATGTTGATGCCTGTGGAATCTGACTGTCTTGCGCCAGACGACACACGTCGCTTGGCCACCAGTATTCTGAACGCAGATCAGATTGCTCGGCTCGACCGCAATTTGGAACTGGACTGTTCCTTTGGGCTGGAGGGCTATGGCCGTTTCCGGGCCAATGTGTTCTTCCAGCAAGGTGGCGTGGCCGCCGTCTTGCGGTCCATTCCTAGCGAGGTGCCGACCTTTGAACAACTCGGCATGCCGATAGCCATCTGCGAACGGATTTGCTCCCTGCGCTCGGGTTTGGTTCTCGTTACAGGTGCCACCGGTTCGGGCAAGTCGACCTCGTTGGCGGCCATGATCAATCATGTGAACACGACCCGACAATCTCATATTGTGACGATCGAAGATCCGGTCGAATTCACACATCAACACCGTAATTGCTTGGTGACCCAGCGTGAGGTGGGTGGCGACACCAAGAACTTCGGCAACGCTTTGCGCAGCGTCCTGCGTCAGGACCCCGATGTGGTTCTGGTGGGCGAATTGCGTGACCACGAGACCATCGAAGCCGCCCTGACCTTGGCCGAGACCGGTCACCTGACCTTCGGCACTTTGCACACCTCGGACGCGGTTCAGACTGCCAACCGCATCATCGACGTCTTTCCCGCTCACCAGCAATCCCAGGTGCGCACCCAGTTGTCTTTCTCCCTCGAGGCGGTGTTCTCGCAGCAACTGTTGCCGTCCGCCGATGGGCGAGGCCGGGCCATGGCTTCAGAGATCCTGATCTCGACTCCGGGTATGCGGGCCATGATCCGCGAAGGCAAGACGCACCAGTTGTACTCACAAATTCAGACAGGTGGCCGTCTAGGTATGCGCACCATGGCCCAGTCTCTGGCTGACCTGGTTCGCGGCGGCCGCGTGAACATCCTGGATGCCGAAATGACCATGAGCGATCCCGGCGAGTTGCGCTCGTTGATCAAAGCTGCCTGATGGTTCTAGTCTCGGGGAAAATTCGCAAGCTCCTGCTAGACGCAGGACTTGCCACCGCAGAGGAATGGGGGGCTGCCAAGGAACGCGGCGGCAATCTCCTGGAAAATCTTCTGACTTCAGAAGTCCTCAGTGTGGGCTCGTTGCTCGAGGCCTTGGCCCGCGAGGCGAACCTTCCGCCGGTGGATTTGTCCCGCGTGACCCCTGACCCCTCTGCCTTGGAGCGCATCAACGCTGAGGCGTGCCTGGAGAACATGATCCTTCCGCTCTCGATCAACGCGGATGTGCTCACGATCGCAGTTTGCGATCCCTTCGACGTGTTGATGCTCGACGATCTGCGGCACAGGACTGGTTGCCAGATTCAACAGGTGCTGAGCGCTCCGCCCGATGTGGCCAGCGCCATTGAGAGTGCGTTCAATGCGGGCTCGCGTCAGGTGGAGGACTTGCTGGAGGAAGTCTCCGGCGTCGCCGAACTGGAGATCACCGAGCACGAGGAGGATGCCGAACTCGATATATCCACGGCTTCTGGTGACGATGCACCCGCCGTCAAGCTCGTAAACCTGATCTTGATTCGTGCTCTCAAGGCCAAAGCAAGTGACATCCACGTGGAGCCGCTCGACAAGGGGATCGTGATCCGCTTTCGCGTCGACGGCAAGTTGTCCGTGGTCATGACTCCGCCCAAAGCATTGCTCAATGCTCTGACATCGCGGCTCAAGATCCTAGCCCAACTCGACATCGCTGAGCGCTTCAGACCACAGGACGGCAAGTTCCAGATTCGATACGAAGGGCGAAACATCGACTTCCGTCTCTCCATCCTACCAGTGGTGGGGGGCGAGAAGGCCGTGATGCGAATCCTGGACGCTGGCAGCATGTCGATGGTGCTGGGCAACATGGGATACGAGGACAAGGCCCTGCTGGATATCGAAAATGCGATTAAGGCGCCCTATGGCATGCTGTTGATCACTGGTCCGACGGGTTCGGGAAAGTCCACGACGCTATACTCATGCGTCCAACACGTGGCGACTCCAGACATCAATGTCACGACTGTTGAGGATCCAGTCGAGTACCGCATGAATGGCATCAATCAGGTGCCCGTGAACGCCAAGCGTGGTCTGACCTTTGCTGGCGCCTTGCGCTCGATCTTGCGCCAAGACCCCGACGTGGTGCTGGTGGGTGAGATCCGAGACAAGGAGACCGCCGACATCGCCATCAAGGCTGCGTTGACAGGGCACCTGGTGCTCTCGACCCTGCACACCAACGATGCGGCCAGCACAGTTACGCGTCTCGTCGACATGGGCATTGACCGTTTCA
>JBLIMI010000276.1:0-5608 GCA_047638655.1 Minisyncoccia bacterium
CGAAAACGCGGCCACTGGGCAGGCGTTTGACCTCGAGGGCATTCGCTACACCCTCCAGGTAGGAACTGTCGCCCTTGGGAAGTTGAGGCTCCGTGTAATTAGGCTGCGCGCGATCCCAAATGCGCGCGTCCTTGATCACGAAGTCCACCCGATCCGCGGTGGGTTGGCCCACGGTGATACGCCACGGCATGGCGGGGGAGGACTCACTCTTCCAGTCGCTGAAGCGAGCTTTGCTGGAGCCGCTGGCCTCGTCGAATTGCATCAGTTGCGGAAGGTGTGTTTGCGCGTCGAGCGTGAGCTGGCCCGTGGCTGCGCCATCTTTGAGAAACCAATCGAGCAGAACCTGCCCCTTCTCCTCGGATTCAACAAAGCTGAATTCGAAGGGGCTGCGCTCTAGGCACCAAGCGCCGGAAATGACCCAGCTCAGGCTGCAAATGAAGTCCCGTTCGAGGCCGTCCACTGCGAAAGCGGGGGCCCGGCCTTCAAAACACCAGGCGCTCCCGCCGTCATAGCCAAGGGTCTGGGAAAAGGGGCCGAGGGTCTCCTTCATGAAGAAGCCCTCGGGCGCAAATGTCCAACGGAAGCCGCAGGGCAGGCCGAGGCGCTCGGTTCTCCCCGAGATTTGAAGAACGGGCTGTTCCGCCGGTTGTCCGAGAGCGGAGCGGGCGTTCATCAGGATCGATTCCACGTCCTTAATCCGATCTTGAGCGCTGCTCCCGGGAACCATGAGCGAGCAAATCAGAAAGGCGGAGAAGAGACGAGAGGTAGACATGGTCGAGCTGATTTGGGAAAGCGAGGGCGCCAAGATACCCATTCGTGGCGCTAGTGGGAGATTTCCACCCTCGGACTCAGTGAAATGACAGGGAGTTCATGGGCTTCGGCGCGAATAGGAGCGAATACTTCCTCGTAAAGCACTTCGCACCTGACTCCCTTCGTCTGTTTGATCGCCACGACCACCCTTTCATGTTTCAAAAGCTGAACTTGTTTCCAATGCGCTTGAGCGTTGCACTGTTGCTTGGCGGGACCGGCATGACCGGATGCAACACAGTCGAATTCTACGAGATGGAGCGTATCGGGGATTCGGTCATGAGCCTGGATGACGGCGAAATGGAAGCGCACTTCTACCACAAGGTCTTCTACTCCATGGAAGGTAGCGCCGGTGGAATTGGCACCTCAGCAGGCGGAGGTTGCGGGTGCTACTAACCCGAATTAGGCACTGGGGCATCCATGCTCTCGCCTCCTGTTGCCTGCTCTTCAGCGCTGCGGCCCAAACCAGCGGGGAAGGTGGTATAGGACCAGACCCCTCCAGCCAACCCACCCTGGGCAAGGCTGGCGAAGGCCACCTCGGCATGCAGTTGGGCTTCTTCAATACGTCGGACTCGCCAGGAGATGGCAACCCCTTCCTGGATGAAGCCCTGACGGTGATCGAGCCTGTCATCGTTTACGACTACAACGTGACTGATCGCCTAAATGTGGGTGCCAAACTCTCCTACGACCTGGTGTCCTCGGCTTCGATTGACAGGCTTAGTGAGTACGGCAATGGCGAGCAGTCCGGTGCCAGCGGTGACAACTACGTGGGATCGGACTTCAACTTCCTTTACCAGAAGAACCGCGATTGGACCCTGGGCGGACACTTGGGCGCCTCGTTTGAGTACGACTACTTCTCCTTGGGCTTCGGATTGAATGCCGCCCAGGACTTGAAGAATGCGGATGCCACCCTTTCCTACAGCCTGGATGTCTATCAGGACACGGTGGATATCATTCGATACGACGGTACCCAAGACGAGGGGGAGGAGTCGAGGACCTCGATCAGCGCCTCTTTCAATTGGTACCAAATCCTGTCGCCCAAATCACACGGCACCTTCGGCGTGACCCTGGCTCAGCAGGATGGGTTCTTGGAGACTCCCTACAACGGCGTGGTCGTGGAAGGTCCGAATACGGCTACGGCGCCGCCGTTCCACAACGGCGCCATTGGGCGGGAGTACCAAGAGGAACTGCCGGATAGCCGCTCACGGGTGGCCCTCTATGGGAGGGTGCTGAATTCTCTCGGCCGTGGCCATGCGTGGGAAATGGGTGGACGCCTGTACACCGATTCCTGGGGAGTGAACAGTGTCACCGTAGAACCCCGTTACATCGTTTCCTTGGTGGAAGACAAACTCGACCTGCGTTTGCGTTACAGGTATTACACGCAAACGGCTGCGGACGACTTCGGGGAGCACTTTTCTGCGCTGGATGCGGACAGTCCCAGCGCATCGGAATTGCCCGGAGAGCGAACTCAGGACTCCGACCTCGGAGCCTACGACGCTCACACCGTGGGCACCAAGTGGACTTGGTTCCTCGCACAGGAGGACACCTTCACCCTCAATCTTGACTACACCCTGCGTAGCGATGGTCTAGATCAGATCTTTGCCAGCGTGGCTTACATCTGGAGCTTTTGATGCGCTTGCCTATCCCTCTGCTCCCGATGTTCCTTGCCTTTTTGGGCTCTTGTGGATCCACTCAGAACGTGGTTCGGCCGCCTGCAGAGGCCGCGCCGATGAATACCACGGTCGAGGGCTTGATCCTCGTCGACCGCAGCGGTGTGCAGCATGACCTTGGCGCGAGCCTTGCAGCGGGTAAGAAAGTGGCTCTGATCTTTTGGCAGACTTGGTGTGGCTCTTGCCTGGAGGAGGCACCGCAACTGGCCAAGGACGCGAAACAATGGGGACAGGATATACTCTTCCTGGGCGTTATTCCTGGTCCCAAAGGATCCGTCGACGAAGCGGCCGTGGACCAAGTCGTTGCCAAGTTTGGGCTGCCTTACGCGCAGGTGCGAGACACGGAATTGGCGTTGACCAAGCGCTTTGAAGTGCAGGGCACTCCAACCATTATTGTCCTGGGCGTAGATGGCCGAATTCTGTTCCGGGGCCACCAGGCGCCCGCCAACTGGGGTGACTACGTCAACTAAAGGTAGGGGTGGTGGGGCTCCAGGGTGGAGCGCTATGCTCCTTGTCATGATGTTGCGCAGAACTCTCCTCCTGACCCTCGCCGTCACCATTTGTGTGGGCAATATGCATGCCCAGGTATCCGCTCATCCGGTCTTGAGGAAACGGACCGCGCGGGTGATGGGCACCAGCTTGGAACTGGAAGCCATTGGCTCCGATCCAGACTTGCTCGACAAGGCGCTGGACGCGGCTTTGAAGGAGATCATTCGGGTCGAAGACCTGATGACTGACTGGCGTCCTTCGCCACTCGAGGACTTGAACAACGCCGCGGGCAAGGGCCCTCAGGTTGTGAACCCGGAGTTGTATGCCTTGATTGCCCGGGGTGTGAAATTGGGCGAATTGAGCGCCGGTGCCTTCGACATCACCTATGCCGGGGCTGGAAAGCTCTGGGACTTCAAACAACAGCCGCCTCTAGTTCCCACCACGGAACAACTCGGCGCCGCCTTAGCCAACGTGGGGTACGCTCGACTGAAGCTGGACCCCGAACTCTTCACGATCGATCTTCCCGCAGGGATGAGCGTCGGTTTGGGGGGCATCGCCAAAGGGTACGGTGTGGACAGGGCCATGGCCGTGCTCATGCAGCACGGCATTCAGCACGGCATCGTTAACGCAGGTGGCGACCTAAAAGCGTTGGGGACCAAGTTCGGCAAGCCCTGGGAAATTGCCATTCGCCATCCCCGTCAGCAAGAACGGGTGCTCGCCCTGCTTCCCGTCTCAAACGTTTGCGTGGTCACCTCGGGCGACTACGAGCGCTTCTTTGAGGTGGACGGCAAGCGCTACCATCACATTTTGGATCCTCGCACGGGTTCGCCCTCCACCGGCTGCATGAGCGCCACAGTCACGGCGCCAGATGCGGCTTTGGCGGATGCTTTGGCCACGGCTCTGTGCGTCCTAAGTCCGGAGAGTGGCTTGGAACTGGTCGCTAGCTTGCGAAGGGTCGAGGCTCTTTTGGTGGGCATGGATGGTCAGGTGCATGTCTCCGATGGTTTGAAGGGACTGAGTTCGAAGGTAGCGGAACCGAAGTAAAGATGCGCTGGGCGTGCGCGTGCAGGGACAGGCTAAATTTTTCCGTCCCCAAAGGTGGAGAACTAGCCCTCCTCGTTGCACCTTGGGCCCTAGCCCATACCCCCGATTGCACCCCATGAATCCGATCCGCACTCTCAGCATCTGGTGTCTGCTTCTGACTGGAAATGCACAGGCACTGGCCGTCGCACCTCAGGTCACTCATTACAACCTACAAGTCCGATTGGCTCCGACCGCCCATCGAATTGAGGTCACTGCCGAAGTCCTGTTGCCGCCTTTCCTAGCGATCGCCGGCGCGGAGTTTGTTCTGAATGAGAACATGGTCATCGCCACCTCCAAGCCAGCCCTTGAGGCAACGGGAGGCTCCGATGGGCATCGCAAGAGCTACCGCTTGATCGAGGCGCCGGTTGATGGGCAAGTGCAATTGACCTACAGCGGCGCCTTCGATTATGGCCTCTCCGATCAGAAGGAGGAGTACACCCGGGGTTTCCGAGAGACGGTCGGAATCCTCGGAGATGAGGGCGTGTACCTGTCTGGGGCAAGTGCCTGGACGCCGAGTTTCTCCGACGACTTGATCACCTTTGACTTGGATATAGAGAGCGTGCCCGGTTGGCATGTCATCAGTCAGGGGAATGGGCAATCCGGTGATGGTGACGGCAAGGCCCACTGGTCGTCCGGCGGGGAACTGGAGCAGGTGTACTTGGTCGGCGGCAAACTCAATCGCTGGTCCCAGGGAGCGGGGTCCATCGAGGCGCTTGTCTACCTGCACGCCGACGAGGAGCCACTCGCCACGAAGTACTTGGAAACCACCGCGCGCTACATCGAGATGTATCGCAGCTTGATTGGCCCCTATCCTTACGAGAAGTTCGCCCTCGTTGAGAACTTCTGGGAGACAGGCTACGGCATGCCGTCTTTTACCTTGCTCGGGGAGCAAATCGTGCGCTTCCCCTTCATCTTGCACTCGTCCTATCCACACGAGATCCTGCACAACTGGTGGGGCAACTCGGTCTTCGTGGACTACGACTCTGGAAACTGGTGCGAAGGTTTGACGGCTTACATGGCCGACCATCTCGTTCAGGAGCAGCGCGGAGCGGGCGCCATCTATCGCCGCGGCACGCTTCAGAAGTACAGGGACTACGTGAAAGAGGGACGGGATTTTCCATTAGAGGAGTTCACATCCCGCCACGATGGAGCCACGGAAGCCGTCGGGTACGGCAAGTCCCTGATGGGATTCCACATGCTTCGACGGACGTTGGGAGATGAGTTCTTTCGAGCTGGGTTGGCGGACTTCTATCGCTCGAACCGGGGTCGCCGAGCGAGTTTTGATGACATCCGGCTCAGCATGGAGGGGCGCATGGAACTCGAGCGCCAGGAATTCTTTGGGGAGCCTTCGCTGACCGCGTTCTTCGCCCAGTGGTTGAAACGCAGTGGCGCACCAAAGCTTGAATTGAGCTCGTTGGACTCGTTTCCGGTGGCTGGAGGCTTCGAGATCAAGCTCGAGATTTCTCAAGTGCAGAAGGCGCCCGTCTTCCAGTTGAGATTGCCCATCGCCATCCAAACCGAGGCAGGCGTGGAGACCTTTGACATGCGCATGGATCGCC
>JBLIMI010000277.1:0-5590 GCA_047638655.1 Minisyncoccia bacterium
AACCAAAGTTCGCGGGCCGTTCCTGTTTCAAGTGCCCAGGTGCGTGCTCCCTGGCGCTCAGGCCAGAGGGGACGCCCATCTTGGGATCACGGGCAGAAGGTCACGTCCAGTGCGTCGGACGTGTTCGAGCCAGCGCCACCAGCGGCCACATCGCGGAACCAGAACTGGAAGAACCAGGTGGAGCCGGGAAGGATTTGGCTGGGGCCGGAACCCTCAGGGCCGTTGGTGAAGTCGACCGCCTTGGTGGCGAAGCCGAACATGGAGTCGGTGAAGACGGGCGGCTGCTGACGGTAGATCGGGCTTCCGACGCAGAGACGTCCATCGCCGAGAGGCAAGTCCACGGCGCCGGGGCCGTAGAAGAAGATGCCGGGCACGTTGTTGGGGCAGTTCGAGACAGTCATCACCATGTCGTTGGCGGTGATGCTGTTGGTGCCACCGAAGACGATGGTCGCTCCTGAACCTGCGGAGTTGGGCGAAACGCTGCAGTAGTTCGTGGCCACGCCAGCGCAGTCTTCCTCGATGCGGTAAATCTGACCACCGGCAGCGTCAACAATGTAGATCTCGCCGTTGGCGTCTTCGCCGAATGAGGTGATGGAAACGTCGCCGGGGATGGCGAGGTCTGCTTCGTGCTCAATGCGGTTGGAGGCGGTGGTGCCGTCGAAGTCGATGGTCCAAACGCGGTCCGAGCAGTAGTCGGCGAAGAAGTACTTGCCGAAGTAGTTGGGCATGTCCGTTCCACGGTAGCGGTAGCCGCCGGTGATCGAGCAGCCAAGTCCGTGGCTGTACTCTTCGACAGGATCGGTGGTGCCACTGCCACAGGTGCAGCCACTCAGTCCGGTACAAACGGTGCCTTCCATGCAGCGCCAACCGTAGTTGAGTCCGCCGCCGGAGTTGGCCGCTTCGAAGTCGACTTCCTCGCGCGAGCCTTGGCCCACGTCGCCGATCCACATGTCGCCGGTCAGGCGGTCGAAGCTAAAGCGCCACGGGTTTCGCATGCCGATGGCCCAAATCTCATCATTGGTTCCAGCCACACCCACGAACGGGTTGGAGGCGGGGATGTAGGGCGCGGGCAGGTCCACGTCGAAGCGCAGCATCTTGCCCAAGTTGTTGGTTGTGTTTTGCGCTCGGTTGCCGGGGTCGTTGGCGCTGCCGCCGTCACCGGTTCCCACGTAGAGCATGCCGTCCGCACCGAACTGGATGCAGCCGCCGTTGTGGTTGGAGAACGGTTGGCTGACTTGGAAGATGTTGGCAAAGGTGCCCGCGTCAGCGATGTCGGGGTTGGCAGTCACGCTGTACTGACGAACGACGGTGTTGCCGCTGTTGTTCGTGTAGTTGACGTAGAACTTGCCCTCGCCAGTGGCGCTGGCGACGGAGTAGTCAGGGTGGAACGCGAGGCCCAACAGCCCGCGCTCGCCACCGCTGGAAGCGATCGCGCCGAGGTCGATGAACGGCGTGCCTAGGACAACACCGTTCTTGATGATCTTGATCTGGCCGGAGTTCTGCTCAACGACGAAGAGTCGGTTGGTGTCTCCGGGAGGCGAGCAGAGGTAGAGCGGCGATGTGAAGCCGTTGGCTATCTGAACCGCATTGATGCCTTGGGCACTTGCGGGAACAGAGACCAGGGAAAGCGCGGAGGCGCCCAGTAGGAGTAGTTTTTTCCAGTTCATCGGCCGTGAAATCGGGATTGGCTGCCGTGGGGAAGTCTCTAAAGATGGTTTGTGCCCCCCGCCTGCCGGGAGGGATCACCCGGAAAAGGATAAACCACCGAGCGCTCTGTGGTGGGATGAGCCCTTAAATTTCCTGTTGTCGCGTGCGGAGAGTTTGAGCGCTTTCGCCCTCGCAGGTGGACAGAGGGGTCCGTACATTGCGCTGACACGGACGTGATACGTTGCTCGGGCTGTACGAGGCGCTATCCTCAGCCGGCTTCGCCCTCTTTCATCGACCTCCTCTTTCGATCGCAAACGCACCCATGAACCGACTCTTCCGCCAACCCGTCCCTCGCTTGGAGAGCGTTAAAATTGGGGGCTCGATCGCGATTCTCGGGTGCTTTGGAGCGCTCTTCGGCTGTGGCGGGGAGGGAACGGCGCCGGGTGTCGAGGGGAACGGAGACTATCGGCACGTGCTGCTGATCTCGCTCGACACGACGCGTGCGGATGCCATCGGGGCTTACGGGGGGCTGGCTGCCAAGACCCCGCGACTGGACGCGCTCGCGAATTCCGGTGTGCGTTTTGCGGATGTGACCAGCGCGGCACCCACCACTCTGGCTTCCCACACCACGATCATGACCGGCCTTTACCCGCGCCGCCATGGGGTGGCGCGCAACGGTTTTATGATCTCTCCGGACAACATCATGTTGGCGGAGGTTCTGCAACAAGCAGGCTTTCACACGGCGGGTTTCATCGGATCTTTTGCCCTCGATCAAGTCTTCGAATTCAACCAGGGTTTTGACCACTGGGACCAAACGTTCTCCGTCGACTTTGACCCGCGAACGGCGGATCAGAATCAGCGTTCGGCGGGGGAGGTCACCGATTCGGTGCTCGATTACGTGGGGTCCTTCGATGGCACCGATCGCCTGTTCTTGTTCGCGCATTACTTCGACGTGCACGCGCCCTATGCGCCACCGGAACCCTTTGCATCCGAGTACGCCGAGCGTTGGAAAGTCTCTGACTTCGGATTGTTGCAGCACCAAATCACCAAGCACCAGGAAGAGCTGATTGGCAAGACGCGCGACGTCTATCGTCTGGGACTCTCCAAGGCTCTGGCCGCCAAGGCCACCGGGGAGTCATTGCCAGGGGATTCCGACATGGCCGCGCTCTATGCGGGAGAGTTGGCGTACTTGGATGCGGAAGTGGGGCGCTTGCTCGACGGGTTGGACAGCAAGGGAATCCTCGAGAACGCGATCGTTGTTTTGACTTCGGATCACGGCGAGACCTTTTGGGAGCACGGGGACTTTTGGGCGCACGGCGCCTGGGTTTACCAGACCAACGTGCATGTGCCCTTGATCGTTCGTTTGCCCGATGGTCGGGCCGCGGGTCGAGTCGTCAATGACCCCACATCTACCGTGGACATCTTTCCGACCTTGCTCGATTTACTCGGTCTGCCCCTGCCCGAGCCGGTGGCGGGACTCAGCCTTGTGCCCACCTTCGATGGGCGCTCACTTGGTGTGCGCAACCTGTTTAGCGAGGCGACGCAGCCTACGGGCACCAGCATTGAACAAGATTTCGGCTGGGAGAATCAGCTCAAGACCAAGTCCATTCGGCGCGGCAAGTGGAAGTACATCCAGGCCCCGTACTTGCGGTATCAGGAGCTTTACAACCTGGAGACGGATCCAGAAGAGCGCCACAACCTGATGGACGGACTGAGCCCTGAACATGGAAATGTGGTGAGCGGCTTGCGCAAGTCACTCGATGCTTGGCGCATGCAAGTCAACCCACGGGAAACCGCATTCAATAGCAGCCAGATGGATGTTGTCCTTCAGAAGCTGAAGGACCTGGGCTACACCGGGACGGAACCCGAGGATCCGGCAGGGGCAGAAATTCCCGACCAAGAACAGGAGTAGCGAGCACTCGCGGGGCTACTGCTTGCCCCCGAACAGGGCTTTTAGTTTCTTCTCGCTGTCTCCGAGGTCATCGATCAAACCTTGAGGGTCTTGCTTGCCCTGTTGGATCAGGTCATCCAGGGTCTCGTTTAGGCGCTCCTTGGCGCGCTCATCGAGTTCGTTGATGTCCCCATCGAGCAGCCCTCCAGCGGCCATCTCGCCCGAGAGGAACCCTTGCCACTCCGCGGGGAACTTGCCGTTGCCCGCGGCGAGGGACTGGGTCAGGACGTTTTCCAGGACGTAGGCGGTCCATTCTGAACTGGTGGCTCCCGCCATGTCGCTGTTGAAGTTCTCCAGGATGAGGTCCGGCACCTCGAGTTCATAGACGCCATTCGCCAGGGGCACTTCGGAGACGGTCAAACTGGCTCGGATACCCGCGATGCGGATGCGTTGGATGTCGAGTCGCGGGCCGGCTTCTTCCGGAAGCTCAGCGTTCGGCGTCGCGTCCTCATCTGATTCACCTTCGGCGGCGTCCGCGCCAAATCTCTGCTGCAACTCACGCAAGCGCAACAGCAGAGCCGTGACGTTGGAGTCGGTGCCTTTCATTTCAAGGGCCAAGTCAAGGCCGTCGATTTCCACCAGGTCTATGGGGATGATGTCGCCAGTCACCTTGGAGGGATCGAGCTTGGCTTTGAAGGAGTGCAGCGTCATTAGCGGTTGTTCCTGAAAGCCCTCGGAGTTCGCAATGCTGAGGGCCCCGATCGAGAAGTCACCTGAGAGCAAGCCGAGGTCGATGGATTCGACCGTCGTCTCTTGTTGTGTGGCGTACGTGACGCTCTCGCCGACCAGTTTCGAGAGCATTGGGTTGAGGGCAACGACGACACCGCCGACGAGCAGCAAAACCAACAGAACGCCGATGGCGACCAACTTCATGAGGCACTTCATGGTCGCAGCATACGCCATGGCTGAAAGGGAATCGCGCAAGAATCCGGGCCCCTGCGTGACTCAGATGTGCGCCGTGAGTCTGTGAGGTAGCACCACGCGGGTGGGGCGCAGAGAGCATTTCGAAGACACGTTTCCAACGAAGACAAATTCACGAAGGAGTGATCCACACATGGCCATACGAATGACTAGCGTTCTCTCGAGCGCATTGATCCTGGGGGCTTTTGGCTCCCTTGCACCGGCTTTTGCCCAGGGGAGCCTGGACTCGAGCCCCAGCTTGCGGGTTCTTTCCGGGGAGGTCTTGATCCGCGGTGATCAGGAGCGCCCGCTGTTGATGCTGGCCGGAACATGGATTCCGGGCACCGAAACCACCGGCCGCCGGGTGGATCCCCATGAAGTGATCCCCGTGGGATTGGACCCCCTCGGGCGTTTCAGCTTCAAGATCGGCGCGCTGGACGCGGGTACCGTGCTCCAGGTTTGGCAACCGCCCCTGGCCGGAGCGTCCCTTGGGAGCGGCTACTCGATTCCAGTGACCCTCGTGCCGGCAGGGAGCAGCAGCATGTCGGTGGCTCACAACGGAGATCTCTTGATCACCGAGTTCATGAAAGACCCCACGGCGGTGACGGACAGCCACGGCGAGTGGATCGAGTTACGCAGCAACAAGAATTGGCGCCTGGACATCGAGGGATTGACGATCAGTGATCTGAGCGGTGCCTCCTTCACTCTTGGCAACAATGGGCTGGGAATCTTCTTGGCGCCCGGAGAGCGTTTTGTGATCGGCAATGATCTGGATCCTGTGACGAACGGTGGCGTCGCGGTTCAGTACCAGTGGTCGAGCTTCTCGCTCAAGAACTCCTCCGACGAAATCATGGTCTCGGGAGCCAATGGCATCATGATTGACATGGTGGGCTATGACGACGGGTTTCGCTGGCCGGACACCCCTGGCATGTCGATCTCGCTAACGGAGGGCATTTTCCACCCTGCAGGGAACAACGATCCCAGCCTCTGGTGCCACAGTTCGAGCGCCATGGGTCAGGGTTCCGACACCGGGACGCCTGGTAGCACCAACGACATCTGCCCCTAACAGAACGGGCAGTCCATGAAACGGGG
>JBLIMI010000278.1:0-5565 GCA_047638655.1 Minisyncoccia bacterium
GACGTTGATGATCGAATAGTCGTCAGGGGCGCGACCATAATCACCGGACATGTCGCAGTAGTCACGGCCGCGCACTTCGATCTCCCGTCTCACGAAGCGCATGTACACCTCTTCGATCTCCCTCAACTCCTGGGGCGAAACGACGCCCTTGAGGTGCACGTAACCATCCTGTTGAAAGCGTTCCAGCTCCTCGGGGAGCACGCGGTAGAGGCTTCCGTTTCTGCGTTCGTCAGCTGACATGCGGTTTCCTGGCTGTTCTTGGGGCGCGCCGCTTAAGAGAATAAGTGAATGAAGGAGCCTCCGCCAGCCGCATCCTCCTCCCCTGGCCCCAAGGCCTCGCCATCGAACCGGTTCGCCTTACAAGCCGTACAGAACTTCGAGGGCATTGGAGCTGTTGTAGCCTGAATGACAGGGCCCAGCCGCGTCCCGGTACCAGGCCTGGAAGAGCCAGGTTTCCCCCGCCATAGCACCTAACGTGGGCCCCACTCCGGGTCCCTGGATCAAGCTCCCGGCGGCGTCGCTGGTTTGGACCGGGAAACGAATCAAGGGACCTGAAATGCAAAGCCGGCCATCCCCCAGGGGTAAGTTGGCGTGCTGCTGTCCAGCGAAGAAGATGCCCGTCTGAAAACTAGGAACCCAGCTGGCCTCAATCACGAGCGTGTCATTGCCCGCGCTTGGAATCCCCGAGGCATCCAGGGCAGCTCCAAGGTGAATTGAATTCAAGCAACCGCCGAGGGCAAAGTCGTTGCCGCAAGGGCAGGCGTTCCCGAAACAATAGGTGCTGACCGTGACATCGCTGCAGACGGTGAAGAAGTCCATGCAGAACTTGCCGGGCTGCGCTCCCGTAATCGTGAGGCTACGGATGTTGGTGGAGCTACTTACCACGGTAGCAAAACTGAACATGCACAGGTCCCCTCCCGGATCGCCGCTACAGGGGGCGCCACCGGATTGGGATCCGACGCTGTACAAGGTCGCCAGGGCAACCACGTTTCCCGTTCCGTTGCTTCCGTCCCATCCTTGAACGATGCTGGGCAGCGAACCCGGTTTCGCGCTGTACAAGAACTGGACGAACTGCACTGGAAGGTTGAAGTCGATGGGATCCGCGTTGCCAACGAAGAAGGCCACATTGTCCGGGGAGGGTTCGTTGGCGAAGTCCCCCGTGCCGCCCGCGTCGGAATCTTTCACGCAAATCCATGAGGGACCGAAGGTCACGCTCACGGGTCCGGGAACGGTGCCGATCGGTTGGGAATCCGCCAGGCCTTCAAAGCCAATGGAGTTGCAGCTGAGGCTACCTTGAGCCATGACCTGGCTACTAATCGTGATTGCGCAAGCGAAGGCCCAGAGCGAACTGTTGGCGGAAGGGATCATTGTGACTGAGATGGGAGGCTCGGACTTGGCTAGGCCCTGCTGGGCCATCCTGCGAGCCTACCACTGGGCCGGAAATCCCGCCAGAAGGGGCGTCTGGCGCGATGTCAGTGCGATTAGGCACGAGTGCTCCATAGTTCATTCCACATGCCCCCGACGTGCCATCCAATTCGTGATCAGGCTTGCAGGTCGCCGTCCGGCCAACTTGACTCAGGCGCTGACTCTGGAAAACCGAGCGACAGACCGATCACGCAAGCCGCCACCCCTCACCAGATGCCGGGGATGATGTGCTTGCTCCTCGCCATGTACTCTTCGTACTCGTCCCCAAGAGTCTCGTGCATCATGCGCTCCTCGGGGCTCAAGCGAAGGGCGATGAGTAGAACCATCGCCACGCCGTAGGACGGACCCACCACGTAGTTTGGAAGCACGAGCGCTTGGCCTGCCGAATAGAGCAGGAGCGCAGAGTACATCGGGTGGCGGACGCGGCTATAGATGCCCTGCGTCACGAGTTGATGGTCCTCGCGCACGTCAAGCGTGATCGACCAGTTGGTGCCAAGGTCCGCGTGTGACCTGTAGAATAGCCAAAGGCCACACGCCAGGCATGAACTGCCTGCCAGGAGCGGGCCGGGTCGAAGCACGAACTCCGCGAATGGAAAGATTGGAGACCACATCCAGATCAATGGGAGAAAGAAGGCAACCCAAGCCACCATCAGGAGGGCGATCTCAAGCGTCCGCTTCATGCTGCTCACTACCGGGACATTGCGGCTTCGTTGGCCATGCGGCGCCCGGATGACGAGCAGACGCGGCAATGGGAAACTTGCGAGTCATTGAGCTTGGAGTTGAAGAGTCGGGTAGAGCAACCCTGTGATGCTTGGCGAGGACCCGGGCGAATTCGCAGGGGAGACTTTCGGGAAGGGTATCTAGCGAGACGGAACCGGATGGTGTCCAGCGTACCCAGGCATCCGCAGAATAGGCAACTCAATGGGCATCCCCTACGCCCAGCGGCCTCTCCTGGGATTCACCAAATCGCTCATGCTATGCATGAACCCGGCCGTGGCCTCCCACCCCCGATGTCGAACCGTTCAAGGCTGACAGCATGCCCCAGGGCTGTCGGAAGTCTACCCGCGCTGTGCAGGAACCGGATTGAGGCGCGCGTGCCCGCGGCGTAGAGCGCGGCTCCCGAAGTTTCGTGTCGGCGCTCGCCTCTGCGTTGTCCTCGCCGCGTTCTTGAGCAACGCCACGCAGGCGCGACGCGCCGAGGGACCGCGGGCAGCCATCCCTCGGTCGCGTACCAGTTATCTCACCGCTTGCTCGAGAGAAGCGGGTCCAAGTCGCTCGCTGTGCCCCTTTGGGCCGGCCAGTACGCTGCTAGATGCTCCCCCCTGCTGTTGTCCCGCACCCGGCGACTATGTCTAGCACTTCTGGAACGCAACTTCCCACAAACGACTGTGCCCCACGCTGCGTGGAGCCAAGAATAGCAAGGCCTTCCGATCGCCACTGGATCTAGACCAAAGGTCCCACGCCCCCCCCCTCTCGCCAAGAGATCCCATGAAACGAATCGTCACCCTCCTCAGCCTGCCCCTGCTCCTCGCTCTTGTGTCGTTCTTTGCTGTTGATGACGCCGCCAAGAAAGCGGACGCCGAGGCCATCACCAAGGTCGTCACGGAGTACGCACGCGCCTTCTACGATGTGAAGCCCGAGCTGCTCGAGACTTCCCTGCACAAGGACCTGGCCAAGTACGGCTTCTATCGTCCGGCTGGAGCGAAGGACTACCGCGGCATGCCCATGTCCTACGACCAAGCTTTGGCACTTGCTGCCGACCTGAACAAGGAGGGCATCTTGGGTGAGAACCTCACACAAAAGGTCACCATCCTCGATCAGATGGACATGACTGCTGCTGTCAAGCTAGAGGCTATTTGGGGTATCGACTACATCCACGTCGCCAAGTACGACGGCAAGTGGAAGATGCTGCAGGTGATCTGGCAGTCGCGTCCGGAGTAGATCGAGGAGAGTCGGGTGCTCACGCATAACGGGATCCAGTCTGCGCCGTTGAGAGCACCGGAATCACGTCCGTTCTTCACGCCCCACCGCGCCACGATGTGTTCGTGTCGTTTCACTAGGACCGCGTCATGAAGTCCAAAGTGGCTTGTCTGCACGCCGGTTTTGTCGCATCCGAGTTCTTGGTTAGCAAGGGGTTCTCGAGAGACCCAGATGTTCCAGGCTTCGGTCCTTGATTCAGCGGTAACGTTTCCAACAGGCCCGACTCAAGGGACCCAATACCGCGGAGGTGCAAGTAGGCGAAAACTGCACGTTAGCTTCTTCTTGCTGGTTACCTTTACCCGCTTCTGGATTGATCCGCAGAAGGAGCTCGTTGCGATCATCATGACCAATGCGTTCCCGTCCAGCGCCGGTCCGCTACGTGAGAAAATGCAGCAGATGATCTATCCATCTGTGGTCGACTAGCCCAGGTCTCGTACGGTCACAGCGCATCGAGGCACGACACGGGCATTGGTGCATGTATCGACGCGTTCAGGTGCCCCGGCAAACCGTCTATATCAGCTTGGCTAAGTGTTGACGGATGACTCGGGAATAACTTTAGGAGTCCACTCACAATGCTCGGAGGTCGTCCTGGGGAAGCAGCGCTTGAAGGGGCTGCTCGACTTGGGGAGGCCCAGATTGGTTGCCAGCGTCTGCTGAATTGGCGCTAGGAGACAGTATTGTCGATCCAAGTTGATTCATGCACCAACGCCTGCGAACTGGCTAGGTACACTGCAACCCCTCTTGAACCAACAGCGCCCAGTCTCACTATGAGTTGGGTTTCTCTGCGCTCTCTCCCCGCGAATTTGCCCGGTGGATCGCGGCAATCGATGAACTCACTCCGAGAAACGCCATGCAAGTGAAAGTCAGGTTTTTGGACAATCTCAGACTGGAAGCCCGCTTCGATGATTTTACGGTCATCAGCGATCAACCCATTCGATACAAGGGTGATGGAACGGCTCCAGGTCCTTTCGACTACTTCATGGCCTCCTCCGCACTCTGCGCTGCCTACTTCGCCAAGGTCTACTGCAACGCCAGGGACATCCCTACGGAAGACATCAGCATCGTTCAGGACAACATCGTTGATCCTGAAAACCGCTACAAGCAGGCGTTGAAAATTCGTGCAGAGCTTCCTGAGACGATCTCTGAGAAAGATCGCAAGGGCATCATCAGCGCAATGGACCGCTGCACGGTAAAGAGAGTCATTCAAAACGATCTGCAGTTCACGGTCGATTCGGTTGGGGTTCTAGGCAAAGACTCCGGCCTTCTCTATGAGGGTGACGCGCAAGACGGCGCCCATACGATGATCCTCGGAAAGGACTGTTCGCTCGAAGAAACGCTCACCAACATGAGTGCTCTCATCGAATCGCTCGGGATCAAGATTGAAATTGCCGCCTGGAGAAACATCGTCCCCCACGTGTGGTCCGTGCACATCCGCGATGCCGAATCGCCCATGTGTTACACGAACGGAAAAGGAGCGACCAAAGACGCAGCCCTGTGCTCGGCACTAGGCGAGTACGTGGAACGCCTCAGCAACAACTACTTCTACAACGACTATTACCTGGGCGAAGAAAGGGCAAAGGCGGACTTTGTTCACTACACAAACGAGAAGTGGTTCAAGCCGGGGCCCAATGATTCATTGCCCAAAGGCCTGATGGACGCGCGCTTCTTGGAAGTCTTTGATGCCGACCAAGAACTCAGAGCTTCCAATCTAATCGACGCCAATTCTGGAGCGACTGAGCGCGGAATTTGCGCCGTGCCGTTCGTGCGGCAATCCGACCAAGAGACGGTCCACATCCCAACAAATCTCATTGGGAACATATTTGTCAGCAATGGCATGAGCGCGGGCAACACGCTCCACGAAGCCCGTGTTCAATGCTTGTCCGAGATCTTTGAACGCGCGGTGAAGAAGCGGATCATCCTCGAGGAAATCACACTCCCGGATGTTCCAAAATCCGTCCTGGGGCGATTCCCCACGATCATTGAAGGAATCGAAAAGCTAGAGGCGCAGGGCTTCCCCGTCTTCGTGAAAGATGCTTCGCTCGGAGGCAAATTCCCTGTGATGTGCGTTGCGATCATGAACCCAAGAACGGGTGGGGCGTTCGCGTCATTTGGCGGGCACCCCAAGTTCGAGGTGGCTCTTGAAAGAAGCCTGACCGAATT
>JBLIMI010000279.1:0-5563 GCA_047638655.1 Minisyncoccia bacterium
CGTGAAGTCAAAGGAACAGCTGCACCGCGAGGAGTTGGCCAAGATCGACCCCGAGAGCGCTGAAGACCAATACGCCATGGGTATCTTCTGCGAGCAAATATTGGACTTCGCAAGAGCCCTGGAGCATTACCAAACCGCGAGCGCGCTCGATGCGTCCTTCAAGCCCCAGGAGTTGGAAACGATTCTGGCGCGCGTAGGGATCAAGGTACAAAACCAGGAGCAAGTGGACTTCCTCGCCAATGTGGATCTCCTCAAGCGCCGTGATCGGTTCGATGACGCTCTCTCGGAGCTCTTGCTCTTCGATGCGCTCTTCCAGGACAGTCCGCTGCAGCGGGATCGCCAGAAAATGGAGCAGCGAGTGCTCAAGGCTCGGGCGAACTTCATGCACGAAGAAGTGCAGGGGTTGTGGTTCTCTTGGATGGGGCGCCTGTCCGCCAAGGCGTCACGGGAGAAAACCTTCGATGAATCTTTGGCCTACCTCGAGGAGGAGTTCTCCAGCGAGATCGTGAGCAACGTGACTCGCATTCTGAAGAAGAACTGGGCCGAGTTAGAGGAAGAGCAAGTGCGACAGTTCTTCGCCGAGCGCAAGCCGGGTCGCTGGAAGCCAGCTTCCTACGGACTGGGCACTTGGCTGCTTGGCGAGGAAGACGCCTTGAAGGGCGCCGGCCCCGAGAAAGAAAAGGCCAAGAGTCTCTCCTCGAGAGACAAAGAGCGCCGCGAACAGTCGGACAAGATCCAGCGTTTTCTGCGCAACCAACAAATGGCGAAACGCTCCCGTCGTTCGGATGACGACGAGCAAGAGGTCGAACGCGCATGGACGATTCTGCAGAGTAGCGCACGTCGCAATTGGTTGGTTGCTTACTACGCCGAGAACGGCGGCGATCTTCACGTTCGCCCCAAGCCCGAATTACGCGATTGCTCCGAGTGCGGTGGCACCGGTGTGCGCGACATCGTCTACACGGGCAACGCCAAGTCAGACGTCACTGCGGGTCGTGCCCAGGTGCCTTGCTCCACATGTCACAGCGTGGGAAAAACCCGCCGTATTCGTTATCGCTAACGACTTAGGATTCAAATGCTAATCTCTCCCCGCGCTCTCGTTGTGGTCAGTTCGTTGACCTTGCTAGCCCTGGCCGCATGCCGCGCACCCAACCCGACCGTGCCGGGCATGGAAGCACCTGCTGCGCAGGATCGTTCCGCCCCGAATTCTTCGTCGACGGAGGAAGCTAAACGGTCACTGGCTGTGCCGGTTCAGGTGAGCGAGCCCGTCGTGGCCAGGATTGGTGACCAATCCATTTACGTCTCCGAACTACTCTCCACCTGGATGCTCGTGGATGGGGGTGGTCTGCGTGACATGCTGGGAACGCTTGTAACGGCTCACTTGGTCTCCACCGAGGCCGCTCGACTGAATATCAGCGTCGATGCAGTCAGCGTGGCGGAAGAGTACGGTCGCGCCCTGGCAGAAATGGAGCAAAAGCTGCAACGGGATCAACCTGGCATGAGCCTTGACGAGTGGATCGCCGGTGGGCTCGGGCTGAATCCGGTTCGCTTTCGCGAGGGCTTGCGCAAAGACATTGAGAGTCGGTTGCTTGCGGAACGCGTGGTGCGCTACTTCATCATGACCCAGGAGTCCACGGACGTGGCGGTCATCGTCTGCGAGAACGAGGCCGACGCCTTGGCGGCCATGGAGCGTGTGCGTGGTGGCGAGTCCTTCGAGCGCGTGGCTGCGGTGTCCAGCATCGACCCCAGCGGGAAGAACGGCGGCCGTATTCCGCCCATCGTGCGCAATGCATCGGCGCTCTCCCGTCTGGCATTTGGAACCGCCGAGGGCGAAGTGGGGGGCCCCCTCAATGAGGGCAACCGCTGGATGGTATTGACCACCCACAAGCTGAACCAAGCGATCGAAGGCAGTTGGGCGCGCATCGGGAAGCAGGTTGAAGCCAGCTTGGTCGAGCGCCCGATCGAGGAACCCGAGTACTGGATTTGGAAGACCGAGATGAACGAACGGCTTCCCGCAGACTTTGAGCCATTCTTCGAATTGATCGGCGAAGCGGGTTCAGGCGCTAGATTCTGATCTGGGCAGGCGCTGCCTGCGAATTGCTGCTTCTCCTTTTGTAAGGGAGCCGGCCTGCCTATACTCCGCTCGTGGTCTTCGGCAGCGCAATCTTCCTGTACGCGTTCCTGCCGCTTTTTCTGGCGGTCTACTATCTGAGTCCGAAGAAGCTTCGGACCCTGGTCGTGGCCCTTGCCAGCTACGTCTTCTACGGCTGGTGGAGGCCGGATTTCGTCTCCCTGATGCTGATCTCGACCGTGGTGGACTTTGTCTCCGGTCGGCGCATCACGGCCGCCCGAGCGGGAGGCGGACGCGGCAAGGCCTGGGTGACTCTCTCCGTGGTGGTGAACCTCGGCTTGTTGGCCTACTTCAAGTACGCGAACTTTGGGGTCGAGTCCCTGAACACGATGCTGGCGGGGGCAGGGTATGAGGACGTCAAGTGGACCAGCGTCATCTTGCCAGTGGGCATTTCGTTCTACACTTTCCAGACCCTGAGCTACACCATCGACGTCTACCGCGGGACGGCAAAACCCGTGCGCAGCTTCATGGACTTCATGTGCTACGTGGCCATGTTTCCCCAGCTCGTGGCAGGTCCGATCGTGCGCTACAACACGATCGCGGAACAACTCCACTCGCGAACGCACACCGTGGGCAAGTTCTACCGTGGAGTGCTGGCTTTCCAGGCGGGGTTTGTGAAGAAGCTGCTGGTGGCTGACATTCTCGGCCAAGTAGCGGACGAGGCCTTCGCTGCCGAGTCGCTCGGCACGTTGTCTTCCTGGATTGGTACCGCGGCTTACACCTTCCAGATCTACTTCGATTTCTCGGGCTACTCTGACATGGCGATTGGGTTGGGCTTGATGATCGGGTTCTCGTTCCCGGTCAATTTCTGCTCGCCATATCACTCGCGTAGCATCACGGACTTTTGGAGACGCTGGCACATTTCGCTCTCCTCATTCTTGCGCGACTACCTTTACTTGCCCCTCGGTGGCAACCGCAAGGGCAAGCTGCGGACCTACGTCAACCTCTCCGCTACCATGCTGATCGGAGGGCTTTGGCACGGTGCTGCCTGGACCTTCATCGCCTGGGGCGCGTATCAGGGATTGTGGCTGGTTATGGAGCGTTTGGCCGGACGCCGTTCCTTGCTCGGTTGGTTGCCCAAGGCTCTGCACGTGCCCGCGACGATGGTGATCGTGATGGTGGGTTGGGTGCTCTTCCGGGCGGAAGACTTGCCCGCTGCTGGGCATCTGATCGGGTCCATGTTTGGTTGGATTCCAGAGGGGGTCGAGTCGGCCGAACTTTACTTGCGCCCGATTCATTACCTCGCCGGCGCGGCTGCCATTGCCGTGACATGGCTCGCACCGCGCACCCAGGACTTGATCAAGAGCTTGCCGCACTGGTGGACACTTGGATTGCAGCCCCTGTTTCTGTTGGCGCTGGTCCAATTGCACTTCGTGAGCCACGTCCCGTTCCTCTACTTCCAATTCTGATCCGATGAGCGACAGCGATCAGTTCGAGTATGGCGATGAGCTTCCGCGGGGAATTCTGGCGCGAACGATCGCGTTGCTGGTGCTGGTGGTCTTCGTGCTCTCGATCTACGGAACCGGCGTGCTCGATACGCTCTATCGAACCGATGGCGCCAAGCTGATCGGTGCCGAATTGGACCGCCAGAAGAAGACTAGAGCCAACGCCGACTTGTGGGATGGTTCCCTGGCCCGATTGATTGAGGATGACTTCAGGGAACGGTCGCGAGTGCGTTCTATCGTCTTGCCGACTTACGCCTATCTCCAGTTCGTGCACCTAGGCGAGGTCAGTGGAAACCTGTTGATCGGTCCCGATTCCTGGATGTTCCTTGAGCACCGGATCTCACTGTCGCCCCTCTCCGACAAGACCTTGGCGGGCTCACTGCGCAACGTGGTCATAGCTGTGGATCGGCGCACGGCGGGCAATGGTGTGGACCTCACTGTTCTTCCCATTCCGCGCAAGTCCTACGTGGCGCGCGGCCAGTTGCCCGCCGGGGTGGATGGACGTCATCTGCTCGACGATTTGCTGATCGATGGCCTTCTGTTGAGCGGTGTCGGAACGGTGGATTTGCGCGAGACGTTCACCACGGACGATCCGCGGGAGATCTACTTCAAGTTGGACACGCACTGGACGCCGAACGCTGCACGACTTGCTGCCCAGGAGATGGCACGTGTCGCCGGCTTGCTGGTCGAGCCGGACCAGCGTCTCGGCGAATTGGGTCGCAAGCTGCCAAAGGACCGAGGCAAGGGCGGATTCGCCAGCTTGCGCAGCATTGGAGTCAATCCCAAGCGGGCGGACTTGACCCCCATGAATCTGCGCGAACCCAGCTTCTCGGACGTGCAATTTCCGTTACCGGAGGCCAAGCGCTTTGCTCTGCACGAGTCGGACAAGCGTTTTGCGTTGGCGGGGACGAGTTTCTCTCGCCAAGAGGACCTGGCCAAGGTGTTCTCCCATTACGTGGGGGAAGTGATTTTTGACGGCGGACGTGAGGGTCAACCGTTCATGAATGAAGTTCAAAACGTGCTGGGGCGCTACAGCGAATCGGGGCTGCTCAAACACTTGTTTTGGGAAATCCCGGTGGCCGTTCCTTTCAACCTCTTTAGCGCTCGGCGGGCCAGGTATTCGAAATGGATGGGGGATGCGTTCAAGGTGTATCCGGCAGCGCACCTCGAGGCATTGCACCGTTTCCCTGAAGAGTGGAAACCGGGAACGACCAAGCAAGGTCTTGTTCTCTCTAAGGTGCGTCGGAAGCTTGTGCGAACTCCGCTGGGCGCGGTTGCTCACACGGGCGATGGAGTCGCTGCACTTTCTCTTCGCGGTGAAGTGCTGGGGAAGCCGGCGATGCTCGCCGTGCAATGCGAGTACCAGAATTATGAACTCGAGTTGATGCCTGGGGCGTTTGACGTCGCGCTCCCGCTCCTCTCCCATACGGCCACGGCCTCGCGAATTGTGGTCTCCGCTTGGTCCGCACAGGAGTCGAGCTTGCGCCTGGATGAGGCCACCCTCGTGCATCAACCGGTTGGTGAGTCGAAGGCCCCGCTACGCGTGCAACCCTTTGAGGGCGGCGTGCGCCTCATTCCTGATGCTCCTTTGCTCCTCGGCCAACGGGCGGCACTGGTCTTGGCCAATGCGAGTGACGGGCCGCAGCTCCAGAAGCTGGTGATCAAGGTTTTCACCGTGGCGAACGTCAAGCCCAACACCTGGCGCTTCGATTCTTTGCTTCCTGGTGGTCACCTGCTGCTCGACCTCGGCAGCGAGACCGGCAGGGAGTTGACGCGAGTCAAGATCACGGCCCAGGGCGGCGCCTGGGCGCTGGATTCTGCCTGGATCAGCGGGTCCTTGTAGTGAGATGAAGGGCAGTGGGCCCTTGCATCGAGCGCCCGACTGAGGGAAGCTGGGCCTGCAATGACCGATCAGAATGCCAGCGCTGAAGCCTTGCTCGAGGGCGAGACCATGACGGAACAAGACATCTGCCCGCAAGAGGGGGAATCT
>JBLIMI010000280.1:0-5559 GCA_047638655.1 Minisyncoccia bacterium
GCACCGGGGCCGTAGAGCGGAAAGACGAACGGTTTCGGGAGCGCTCCGAGATGGACAGTCGCGAAAGCGGAGTCACTCAGAGCGACGGTCACGACATCCTGCTGGAGTTCGCCCCTGACGGAGGGGCTGGCACAACCTGCGAGGTACGTCATACAGATGAGTCCCGATGTGAGGATGCGCTGGCGATGCCTGGCGAGCTCTGAGGGCGACCGATGTTTCATGAATCGAGTGTAGCGAAGTTCAATCTTGCCGTTCGTAGACAACCTCGCGGTCGTTGGAGAGCGGCTCGCCAGGAGTGCTGCGCCCGTTGGCCACCTGAGCGCCGAGGGCGGCGAGTAACCGCTCGCAAACCTCGGGTTCCTTGGCCGCGAGATTGGTGATCTCTCCTGGATCTGCATCGAGGTTGTAGAGCTGAATGGGCGGAAGGCTGAGCTCTCTGGCCTTCTTGGGCACGGGGTGGCTCCACCCTCCAGATCCGGGGCACAGGATGAGTTTCCACTTCCCTTGGCGCATAGCGAAAGAGCCGTTGATCGAGTGATGGATCAGCGACTCCCGAGCCGTGCTCGAGTCCTGTCCTTGCAAGGCAGACAGAAAGCTCACGCTGTCCGGAGCGGCGCCCTCGGGCAAGGTCTTGCCGAGAACGTCAGCGCAAGTTCTCATGAGATCGGTCAAGCAAGTGACTTGTTTGGAGTGCGTGTCTGGGGCGACCTTTCCAGGCCACCGAACGAGGAAGGGAACACGGTGACCTCCTTCGAAAATGTCCGCCTTGAAACCTCGCCGGCCATGGTTTGGATCGTGCCCAAAACCAGCCAACTCTTCGAAGCGTGCACGCGGGGAGCAGCCATTGTCACTCGTAAAAATGACGAGGGTGTTCTCGGCAGCCCCACTGTCATCCAGCGCTGCAAGGATTTGGCCCACCGTGTCATCCACTTGCAAAACAAAGTCCCCGTAGGCATTCGTGCCACTCTTGCCGCGGAAGGCTTCAGTGGGGAGGATCGGAGTGTGCGGCGCAGGCAACGGCAAGTAGAGGAAAAACGGTTGCTCGGCAGCGGACTGCTTGCGGATGAATTGGACTGCCTTGCGCGTGACATCGGGCAAGACTTGTTCGTGGTCAAAGTCGGATCCGGTCTGCCCCCGGCGCCAAAAGCCTTGGTAGTCCTGGTTCTCCGTCTCCCGGTTCGGTTGTCCGGTCACTTGGCCCTGGCTGACCCAAACGTAGGGTTCCATGTCGAGCGAGCCGGCGTGACAAAACGACTCATCAAAGCCGCGCGCGTGGGGGCCATTGCCGACGGGTCCAGTGAAGTCGATGCTGCCATCGTCTTCCCGCGCCCAATCCCAGCCAAGGTGCCACTTACCGAAGCATGCCGTGGTGTAGCCTTCTTCTTGCAACCAGCTACCGATGGTCAGTCGACCGTCGTCAATGAGCGGGGGAGACTCGCCCCACAACACCCCCTGGGCCAGATGCGTTCGCCAGGCGTAACGACCTGTCAGGATCCCGTAGCGAGTGGGCGTGCAAACCGCAGAACCGGAGTGGGCATCGCTGAAGGTCATGCCCTCGGAGGCAAGCTGATCTAAGTGGCGCGTGCTCCAGGCCGCCTCCTCGTTCAGGCTGGAGAGATCCCCGTAACCGAGGTCATCGGCCAAGATGTAGACGATGTTCGGGCGACTGGCTACCGAGGCGGATACTTGGTCTGCGCCAGTGCATGCCAGTTGGCATGACAGCAGGACCAAGAGACCGCCTTTGAATCGAATGCTCATGGCAGGATCCTAGCGCGGATACGTGGGATCTAGAGACTCCTAGGGCAGCAGATTCGCACAAAAAAAGCGGCGCGCCCCTTGGAGAAGGGACGCGCCGCTTGAGTCGTGATGTCCTGGCTTCAGGAGCCCAGAGCAGCGATCTTCTGGGCGCGTGCCCCGACCTTGGTGCTGGAATACTCAGTGGCCAACTTGGAGAGCTTGCCGAAGAGCTTCTCGTCCTTGCCGTCCTCGTAAACCTTCTCGAGCAGACGCTCGATCTTGCCGGCGGCTTCGAGTTCGAGCTTCATCTCGTCGCTATCGAAGCGTTCCACGATCTCGTTGGCCGCAGCGAGCAACCGATCGGTGCCCTTGAGCCCACTGACGAGTCCGTCGAGACGATCCTTGGCGTCGCCGGGGAAGCCATTGTCGAGCAACCAAGTCACGCGGTTCAGGTTGGCCTGAATACGGTCTTCGAAAAGCTCTGTGATGCTGGTTGCTTCTTCGGCTAGCTCGGCCTCCTTCGCGCCGACCTTGCTTGCTTCGGCCATGGCCTTGGCGTAGTTGCCTTTGTTGAACTCCTTCCAGGCTTTCTTGAAGCTCTTGTTGGTGTCAGCGGGAGCTGCCTTGGCGTTCTTGATTTCCTCGTCGATCAGGTCGCGATCTTTGGAGGTCATGTGGTTTCCCGTGGCGATCACCTTGCCGTCAGCTGACAGCAGAGCGAAGTTGGGCAAACCCTTGGTTCCTGTGCGGAAGGGCGCTTCATTGGTCCACATCGCTTGGTTACCGAACCAGCGCTGCTTCATGATGAACTTTGCGGTCGCCGCCGGTGATGTCCCTTGGGACTCAACGAAGATGATCGCAAGATCGTCGCCATACTCTTCCTGTAACTTGATGGAGGCCGGCACGGACCCCCCAATGCAACCAGGTCAGCGCGTGCCCCAGAACTCGACGAGGACCGGCTTGCCGCTCAGGTCTCCTGTGGAGCTCACGCCCATGCTGTTGAGGGGCGCATCGCGGAAGGTGTAAGAGACTTCGTCTCCGATAGAGACATTGCCGGACACGGCATTGCCAGGAGCCGCTGCCCAGGTTGTGGTGAGGAGGGCGCTGGCAACCAGCACGCTGCCACCAAGCTTCCAAAGGGAATTCATGGTCGTTGTGGTGATGAAAGAAGAGGAGGGTTTGGGCTGTGAGCGGTCCCAATGGTCCGCAGTCTCGATCGCAAGCACCGAGCAGATCACATGATCGACTGCCCGAGGCACAATAGGTATGCCTGATTACAGAAGGTTTTCACAGGGCATGCCAGGGGTTCAAAGAAGGCGAAATTCCGCTCGTGGGACGCCTGGCTCGTGTTGCGCCGGGTTTAGACCTGGGGCAGTTTGAATTCGTCGCGGCGGTCGTAATCCATCCAGGAATGGGGTTGGTCCTCGCCCACGAAGCCCCAGGCGATGGGGTCCCACTGCAGTCGGCGACCATGCCGATAGGCCAGGTTGAGCAGTTGGCAAACGGCCGCAGTGCGCGCGCCGATCTCCGCTGTACAGATGGGCGTTGAGCGCTCTTCGATGCAGCGCAGCCAATCGTCCGTGTGGGAGACATTGCGTTGGATGTGTAGCGCGTCGTCCGCGATCGGGGTCTCGAATAGCTTGCCCGGGATCGCAGAGATGCGACCGCGGTCCACAGCGATCATCCCATCTGTCCCGATGAAGGTCGCGCCGTTAGGACCGCCATGGGTGACCGTCACTCCACTCTCGTAGTGAAGAGTGGCGCCCCGTGTCGCATGGCCGCTGCTCGGCGGCCTGACTTCGACAGGGCCTGCGTTGTCCGCTCCCAACGCCCATTGCACAATGTCGAAGTGGTGAGCGCCCATGTCTGCTTGGTAGCCGCCGCTGTATTCCCTGTACGCGCGCCAGGCGGGGTAGTGGCTGATCACTCCACGCGGGCAGAGGATGCTGTTGTACTCCCGTTCGGGAGCGGGACCCAGCCAACGATTCCAATCGAGGCCCGGTTCCAGCGTCTCGCCTGGCAGGTCACAGGCCATAGGCGGATTGCCAACACCCACATTCACATTCAGGATCTTGCCGATGTGGCCGTTGCGGATGTACTCCACCGCTTGCACAAACTTATGCCCGTACTCGCTGCGCTGCTGGCTGCCCGTTTGGAAAACTGTGCCATGTTTCTTGACGGCGTCGATCAGCACCTTGCCCTCGCGCAGGGTGTGCGTCAGGGGTTTCTCGCAGTACACATCTTTTCCAGCGGCGATAGCGTGCAACGCTTGTGTGACGTGCCAATGGTCGGGTGTCGTAATCACCACCGCATCGATGTCCTCTCGAGCAAGCAGTTCTTCGTATTCGACGAAGGTCGCGCAATCGGTGCTCTCGTACTTCTCGTCCACCATGTTCTTGAAGTGCTTGCGTCGCGTGCGGTCCACATCACATACGGCGACGATGCGCACTCGATCCTCGTCCAGCAGGTACCCATTCATCACGTTGCGCGCGCGAATCCCCAGGCCGATGAAGCCGACGTTCAGCTTCCCGTTGATCGCTCGCGATCTGGCCCAAAGGGGTCGATTGAGAAGGGCCGGGGCAGCGGCCGCTGCTGCCGATGACATGAGAAAGTGACGCCGGGTCGATCTGCTTTGCATGGGTGTAGCGTAAGCGATTAGTACTGCCTGCTCCAATGCGGTGATGATCCAGACGCTTTCGAGCTTCGGCGGTGCTAGGGTTTCCCATCCCGCCCTTCGTTGCCCCTCATTTGATCATGCTGAACACTTGCCTGCTCCTGAGCCTCTCGATCTTGCCTATTTATGTTGGTGATACTCCCGCCTGGGGAGGATTCCGTGGAAACAACGGCTCGGGAGTCGTGGAAGGGTCACCCATCCCTGATCAGTTTGATCTCGAAGAGAACCTGCTCTGGAAGGTGGACGCGTTGCCTGGTTATTCGTCCCCCATTGTGAATGCTGGTCGGGTTTACATCACGGCTGCCGCGGGAACGAAGCTATCAACCCACTGTTTGGATTTGGGCACGGGCGAGCAAGTGTGGGCGCAAGAGATCGCGTTCGACGGCAAGCGTGTGGGAGCGAATTCCTCCGCATCGCCGACCCCGGCGACGGACGGCGAGCGCTTGTACACCCTGTTTCATCACGTCGGCATGGTCTGCTACGACCTCGACGGAAAGGAGCTATGGCGCAATGACCTGGGTGCTCCCTTCAACCTTCCCCACGGACTGTCCACTTCCCCAGTGGTGCATGGCGACTCCGTCATCATTCAGGTCGACCAGGACACCAACTCGCATCTCTTGGCTCTGGATGCGAAGACGGGCAAGACTCTTTGGAACACGGACCGGTCGGGGAGTACGCACAGTTACGCAACGCCCGTGATCTACACTCCCAAAGAGGGGCCCGCACAGATCATTGTTTCGGGCTCCAACCAGATTGCGGGCTATGCACTCGCAACCGGCAAACGCATCTGGTGGGTGGATGGCGCCGCTTGGCAAAGCAAGTCACTGCCCTTGATCCATGGAGACCTGTGCATTGTGAACTCCTACATGGTTTCCACTAGCGAGTTCGGTGGACCGCGGGTGACTCAGTCCTGGCAGGAATGCCTCGTCGAACGGGACGCCAATGACAGCGGCTTCATCGAGCGCGAGGAGTGGGACGACACCGCCATGATGCAGGCCTGGTTCATTTTTGACCTCGACGGTGATGACAAATTGAATGAGGACGACTTCAATTACCTGAAGAACGCGGGGTCAGCCGTAGGGGGCCTGTTTGCGGTGAAGATGGACGGTCAGGGGAATGTGACGGAGTCTCACATCGCTTGGCGCTAC
>JBLIMI010000281.1:0-5554 GCA_047638655.1 Minisyncoccia bacterium
GGCCCCCAGTTGCCTTACCACGTCGCTTTTCAACGGGTGCACGACCCAGAAGTCGAGTTCACGCACACGCCAGACAGCATGCGCCTGGAGTTCGACGCAAATGATTTGAGCTACCTCAACAACAGCCTGGAGCGCGTGCTTGGGGAACAGATTTTTTCCAAAATCACCACGCTCGACACTCCGACCCAGGACGGGCACCAGGATGCGGAATGGTTGACCCTGCGTGCGGCCCGAGAGACCAACGCCGACTTGCTGCTGACCGTCGACCTGAGTTACGGAACGGCGATCCACAACGAAGTCAGCTTCTTCCGCGCCCCTTCCACTCCGCTCTGGATCATCCCCGGCATCCATTACTGGTGGGCCCCCGACCAGGCCTACAACGCGGACATCCATTTGACCGTCAAGCTCTTTGACCTGGCCCGTTGCAGCCGAGGGGAGGCCGACCGGCCCCTGGAATTACGGCGTTGGTTCTTTAGCCACGCCCTCCCCATGAACGAGGTTTATATGGACTTCATCGATCGCGCCGGAGACCGCCAAGAACTGTACTTCGAGTCCTTGTTGATCCCCTGCACTTTCCTTGCCACAGACGACGAAGTGGTCGAGACGGCACTGCGCAAGCACTTCATCGACAGCTTGACGGAGTCCTTGAGTTTCGAATTGGATCGCAATAAAACGCTCCTGATTCGGAACGAGCACGACCACAGCTTCTACCTCGATCCCAGCGACCTGGAGGTGGAACGCATCGGCCAACATCAGGCACGGGTCCGCTTCAGCCTGGAACACAAGATTGGTCGCTCCCGGAACGAGCCTGCTGCGATCCTGCTGTTCCCCGGGGACGGCTCCGAGACTCCTGCGCTCAAGCGCTTGCAGCAGGCGGACCTGATCAAAGCCCAACAAGTAGAACGCCGGCGTCCGGGTTACGCACGCTATCGCTTTGAGCGCACGGTGAAGATCACGCCCGAGACCGAGCACTTGCGATTGCACGTGGCCGCGGGCGGTGCACTAGCCTCCGTACGGGAATTCACCCTGGCTTTGCCAGGACTTGACTCCGCAGCGGAGAATGGATCCCCGTGATCAGCCGTCCGCGGGCACGTGGCTTCCGTTCAAGCCATAGGCGGTTGCATCTCCGATCTTGATGCGCACCATCTGCCCGAGCAAGCTCTCGTCCCCACGCATACTCACGGGCAGCCCATGCACCGTGCGTCCCGTCAAACTCCCCGGAAAGCGATCCGAGGCATCTTCCATGAAGGCCTGCACTTCCTGTCCGACGAAGGCCGACATGCGCCGCAGCCCAACCCGGGCTGAGAGCTCCAACAAGCGCCGGTTGCGGTCCTTCTTCACTTCCGTTGTGACCGTTTCCGGCATGTCCTCCGCAGATTTCGTGGTCGGGCGCGGGTCGTACTTGAAGATGTAGTTGACCACAAAGCCCATCTCGTCGAGGAACTGCAAGCTCCCCTCAAAGTCCTCATCACTCTCGCCCGGGAAGCCCACGATCCAGTCGCTGCCCAGTTCGATGTCGGGCACGATGGAGCGCAACATCTCGATTCGATCGCGATAAAGCTGCAGGGTGTAGCCACGCTTCATGGCGCGCAACACATCGTCTGAGCCTGCCTGAGCGGGCAACGGTAAGAAACGGTCCACCTTGGAACAATCGCGAATGGCTTCCGCCAAAGCCGGAGTCACGTAGGCCGGATGCAGAGTGATCAAACGGATTCGTTCGAGGCCCTCGATCTCCTGCAATTCGCGCATCAAGTCCGCAAGCGAAGGCCGTCCTTGACGTCCGGTGAATTTTCCAGCGTCGCCCTGCGCCTTGGGGAAGTCTTCCCCGTAGCTGTTCACTGTTTGCCCGAGCAACGTGAGCACCTGCACGCCCTGACTCACGAGCCAACGAGCCTCCTGCACGAGCGATTGAATGGGGCGGCTCTTGACCTTACCACGGGTGGTGGGAACGATGCAGTAGGTGCAAGAGAGATCGCAACCGCGCATCACCGCAAGGTACGCGTGGCGTCCCCCGCTGTATGTTTCGTCGGAGCGATCCACTTCGACCTCGACGCCACCGTCGGTCGCCAGGATGCGGCGTTCTTTCTTGCCGAACAGATCTGGATTGGCGCGACGCTCGCGCACTTGCTGCACCAACTCGGGCAGGCGTTGAAATTCGCGCGTGCCGACCACCAAGTCCACGTGACCTGCGCGGCGAAAGATTTCCTCCTCCACACGCTGGGCCATGCAGCCCATGACACCGATCACCAGGTCCGGTCGAGACTCCTTGGCGCGCTTGATCTCCCCCAGCCAGGAGTAGGTTCGTTCCTCCGCGTGCTCACGCACGGAACAGGTGTTGAACAGCAACACATCCGCCTCGTTCTTGTCGGCGGTCGTGGTGTACCCCTGGGCCTTGAAGCGTCCCTCGGCCAGCGTGGAGTCGTACTTGTTCATCTGACAGCCAAAGGTCACCACGTGCACCTTGGGTGCATCGCTCGGAGCGATCTCGGTCGCCTGGGATTGGAAGCGGGTGGTGGACATCGGGCTGGGTCTGGTTCTGGCGGGCAAGGGGCCGTGGAAAGCGGCACATTCTGCCAGAAGTACGGGGTCTCTGGGAACTACACTGGGGCCGCATGTCAGCCCCCCGGAAAATTTGTGTGGTCAAGCTCGGCGCCATCGGCGACGTGGTGAACGCATTGCCCCTTGTAAATCGCCTGCGAGCGGGGATTCCGGAGGCGAAGATCTCGTGGGTCATCGCTCCCCTGGCCCATGCTCTGGTGGACGGCCACCCAGCCGTCGATGAGTTCTTGCTGCTGGACATCAAGCGCCGCGCCAGCTGGCCCGCCTTCTTGCGCCACCTACGAGCCCAAAAATTCGACCTGGTACTCGACCTGCAACGCATCCTGAAGAGCGGGATCATCACACGCCTTTCCGGGGCACCGCGCCGACTCGGCTTCGATCGCGCGCGTTGCAAGGAACTCTCCTGGTGGTTCACGAACGAGCGCATCGCGAACAACCCCAAGCCGGGGGTGACCGTGGCCCAATACCTGGAGTTTGGCGATGCGCTGGGCCTGCCGGCCGTCGATCCGAGTTGGGACTTGCCGATCACGCCCTGGACCCATGCGCCTCCCCTGGTCAGTCTCGGCATTGGCGCCAGCAAACCTTCCAACCTGTGGCCCACGCAGCGTTGGTCGCAACTCTTGCGAGAACTCGCCACGCAACTCGGGGCGCAGCACCTGGCCCTGGTCGGCGGCCCCGGCGACCGAGAGTTGGCGTCCCAGATTCTGAGCCAGGCGCCGACGGGCATTCTGAACACAGTGGGCACCCTGGACCTGAAACAAACGGCGGGCTTGCTTGCGGCGAGCAGCCACTTCGTCGCTTGTGATACGGGTCCTTTGCACATGGCAGTGGCCACGGGCACTGGGGTCACCGCTCTCTTCGGTGCGGCGGATCCCCTGCGCACGGGTCCCTTCGCTCACGCATCGGACGTGATCTACCACCCGGCCGAGTGTTCACCCTGCCGCAAGCGGTTGTGTTTCGTCGAGGGTCATCCTTGCATGCACAACATCGAAGTCGACGAGGTGGCCCAGCGCATTTTGGCGCGAGTGAAGCAGGCCGGCGTCGAGTCCGCTTCCTGATCTGCCGACCTCTTGCGAGGACAGACCCGCCCTCCCCAAGCGTCACAATCGGGCTCAAAAACGCCGTCCTCTTGGCTTTTTCGCGAACTTCGGGGCTTTTCCAAAAGCAACCAAACACTGAGCGCCGGGCACGCACTTGGAATCCTGTACCCACGGAGGTTCCCATGCAATCAGCCAACATCATCTTCACCTTAGCCCTCGGCTCTGTGCTCTTCGGATGCGGTCACCATGACGCTGGATCCCAGGACTCCCACGGTGGCGGCGGTACCTACGTCGAGAACGAACCCAACGACGACGCTGCCCACGCGGACTACCTCGGTGAGATTCGCGCAGGCGACTTCGTCGCCGTCGAGGGGCACATCACCCAGTATGGTCACGACGAGTTCGATGGCTTCGCGTTCTACGCCCTGGAACCGGTCAGCGTGCACATCACCCTGCACGAAGGCTCAGCTTTCGCTGACCTGGACTTCGCCATCTACATTCCAGAAATCGATGAAGTGGTCGACTCCTGGGAAACGGACAACCACCCCGAGTACGGCGTCTTCCACTTGGCGGGCGCAGGTGAATTTCACATCGTAGTGGACTCCTGGATCGGCGACTCCTCCTACTTGCTGGAAGTCGACGTGCGGCCCTTGAGCCTGGCCATGGAGAACGGACCCGGCATCAGTCCCACGGCCACAGAACGTTTCTCTGGCTACTCCAAGAGAGAATTCGATGCAGAAGGCATCGTTTTGTTTGCCGAGGAAGCGGCTCTCGGGCCCGTGCAGCAGGCCCAGGAGACGGACTGAAAATAGTTTCCATGGGGCGGCTTCTGCGGCTTCCCGACCCGCAACGTGATCGAGGGGTAGGTTTCATTGGAGACCGACTTCTTGATTCACAACGCACGTATTCCCGCCCGCTTCCTGCTCGCTACGTCGCTCCTGGCAGCGAGCGCCTGCCAGGCATCGCCGCCCCAGGCCCAATTCCAGGGGCCCGTCGGCCTGGTACGTGCGAACAAAGCCGTCGACGCCGCCCAGGTCTCAGGGCTCTTCGAGGGCCTCTCAGCCGAGGTTGCCGCCTTGCTGCCGGACGTGAAAAACCGCGCACGGGAGGTTTGGGTCCAGGCCACCCCGGCCCTCTACCGTTTCTCGGGGAATTCCTACGCCGAAGCGGACGGATTCTGGTCCGAGAGCTACGGTCGCATCCACCTGCGTGAGGATGCCCAGAGCCTGCAACGAACCCTGGCTCACGAACTCGTCCACGCCTCCCTGGGCGATTCCTGGGACGCCCTTCCCGGTACCATCGAGGAAGGCCTATGCGACGTGGTCTCCGTCCTGCTTTGCCCCGAGCACGCTTCGAACATGCGAACCGGCAGGCTCTCCGCCGCTGCCTTCGCGACTGGCGGGCTAGAGCTCGAAGTGCAAATCTTCGTGCCTGGGGAGATGAGCCTCTCCAAACTACGCATCGGCACCATGTCCAGGGTGCGCCTGATGGCGAACAAGCCCCCCACCTTCGATCCCTGCGACGTGTTCACGGTGGAGGCTGGACTGTCTTCCACGGAGCTGCCCATCGATGACAAGAAGGCTCTCTACGGCCTGAGCTACCTGCTCGTGGATCGCATCGTCGCCCGTCGAGGCTTCGAAGGATTGCACGGACTCTGCCTGCGCGCGGACCGTGAGGGGCTCGACGAAGTCCCGTCGAGCTGGCTGCTTGAAGCCGCCGACATGACGGGTGCCAGCACCATCGACTGGCGCCTGGCTCTCCAGGACGCCATCGGCACCCGTGAGCTGCAGACCCTGGTCGAGATCTATCCGGACCTCCTGGAAGACTCCGCCGCCCGCTTCCTGGGTCGCCGAGCCCTGGTCGCCGTGGATCAAACGGGCACAGCGCCGCTCTCTGCCAGCGTTCGCGTCAGCGGGGCGAGCGCCATGCTCGACCTGAGCCTGGACGTCACGGCC
>JBLIMI010000282.1:0-5550 GCA_047638655.1 Minisyncoccia bacterium
TTCAGTGCCTGTCTGACCAACAATCCATGCGGCGGAGCCTTCGGCCTCGATCAGTCCATGGCGCCTCAGGTAGATCCGTGCCTCCCAGGTGCCAATGGGCATGGGTTGCATCCGGAACATCGTCTCTCGGCTCGCGCTCAGTTCGATGGCGGGGAGGGTAAATCGCAGTTCCCCTTCTTCGTCCATCAGATCGATCCAGAGTTCCCCGGTCTGATCCGTATTGGGTTGCAGGGGCGGGGGCAAATGGATCAGGATCGGGTGGGGGCCCGAGGGGCTTAGAGTCACATGGCCAACGTACGTTTCTCCCGATTGGATATGGACCCTCGCGTTGGCCATTCCCCCACGAGCTAGAACGGAAATGAGATAGTCGCCGGGCTCGAGTTCACCTTGCAGGCGGTCTTCGGAGGTCACCCTCAGCGAGTTGTCTTGGGACTTCCGGGTTGCCGAGTACGGCCGGCCACGTCGGCCCTCGAGGACAAGTTGAAACTTGAGCCTCCCACGGCTGTCTTGGCTCAAACCGAGGACAGAGAGATCGATGAAGCCAGGCTGTGGAGAGGGCTCGAGGGAGTGTTGGACGTGGCCGCCGAGGGGCATTTCGATCTGTGCCAAAGTCCGAGGAGGGCGTCCTAGTTGCGAAGCCCAGACCGTCAACTGACCCGGCCCCAGACCCTCAAAGTGGTAATTCCCCGCGGGGTTTACGGTTCCCATCAAAGGAATTGGGCACCACGGTGTCGATAGCCAGAGCCGTCCTTGCGTGACGATCTCCGTTGGCACGGAGCGGATCTCCAGGCTCCCGGTGCAAGCTTCGGAAGCAGTGGGGCCGAGGTTCAAATCGCTGGACTGCTGCCCCGGGTACACGTCATCCAGTCGCGCACGTGGGTGTTCGGTCAGGCGCCGAGATTCATACAGCCGCAGTTGGTAGACAGGATCCGTGCACCCATGCATGCTGAACTGGCCATTAGAATCCACTTGTGCCCAGACGGGTGACAATTGAGTGGACTCGTTGCTCCCTCGAGTTTCGAAGGCTTTCGTTGTGCAGTTGAACGCGGCGACCCACCAACCATGAAGGGGGCTTCCGTCTTCATCTGCCGCGTGGCCAGCGATTCCAGCCCCGGGGCTGAGCAGGAGGTCGACTTGCGCTGGCGGTCCGACCAAGAGCTGAACCATTTCTTCCCCAACCGCTGCTCGGGCATCGACTGTGCCGGCACCGATCACGCGATAGCTTCCGGCAGGAATCTTCTCGAAGTGAAAGTAGCCGGCGGAATCAGTGCGCGTAGTGGCGACGGTTCCGAGGTAGGGATCCTGCAGCCAAACGACCGTCCCTTCCGTGCTCCCGGGCTCTGTCGAACGGACAGACCCATAGAGTGCGCACCCGACGCTCATGTGAATGGGCGGCACTTGCTGACTGGCCGGCGAGAGCATCTGGATCGTTCGCGCGAAGTCCTCGTGGACAATTTCCAGGGGCACGTTTCGGTGCCAACTGTGCCTTAACAAGAAGGCTCCGTTGGCGTCCGTTTGCACCTGGATCAGCGGGGGCATGCTCAGCAGTCGAGACGAGCTCCGAGTGGCAACGAAACGCTCCGAGCGCCCCAGGCTAACGGTGGCATTGGCCAATGGACGGCCGTCTGGATCGAGCACCGTTCCGGCCACTTTGCGGGCTGCCCGGTGTAGCTTGAGCTTGATCTGGAGTCCCTCGGATGAGTCGTTGGAGGGGGGCTGCAGCAGGATGGCTCGGGTGCGAAATTCTTGGCTACTCGCAGCGAGCCAGTGTCCGGCCGGAACTCCAGCCAGTTGGCAGCGACCCTCTCCATCCGTGACACCCAGCACGGTTCGGGGCTCCACGTCATCGGGACCGCTCAGGAGAATCTCCGCATTGGCGCAGGGCTGACCGTGGCGGTCGAATACGACAATCTCCGCGTCCAGTGTTTCGGCCCGATCGGCGTTGGTTGCACTTGTCCCAGCATCAGGCCCCGGTCGAGTAGCACGCCGCAACGCGCTGTCGCCGAGCAGACCTGCAGCGGGTGAACGGCCCTTGCTGGAGTCGGATGTCTGCACCGGATGGGAGGTCATGTTGGCGACCAAGCTCGGTTGCTGGTCCTCGCGAGACATCCCAAAGTAAAGAGCGACCGGGAGGATCAGGCACGCCAGCCAGGCCAAGGGTTTGATAAGTGCGCCGAGGGACCACTCAGTCTGGGACGGACGCCAGCCGAACAGCAATCCCGAAAACCACTCCTTGGGGTCGCGGATTCCATTGCGTTCGAGGTTGATACGCATTTGCTGCAGCGCCCTGCGTTGCCGGGTGCGGACGGTCTCGGCTGACAACTGCAGATGCCCCGCGATGTCGTTGAAGGTCGAGTCTTCAAAATAGCGCAGACGAAGGATTTCTTGGTCGGAGGAGGACAGCGTGGATAGCGCGTGCTGGAGCTTCTCGCTCAACTCGGAGGAGTCCTCCTCGGGATGCACAACGGGCTCACCGCGCAACGTAGCCGCACGCTGATGCCGTTCGTCCCTGCGCTGGGCATCGCGATGGACGGAACTGGATCGCGACTGCATGATCCTCCACAACCAAGTACGCAGACCTTGGTTGTGGCGGGGGGGAGCCTGTAGAACTTGGACCCACACCTCTTGCTCAAGATCCTCTCCGCTGGAAGCATCTCGGCCAAGGTGCTGGGCCACGGAGCGCACGAAGGCTCTGTGCGCTAGCATCTCGTTGAAGGCGGGGCTCGAGTCCATGGGAGGGGGATTGGTGGGAGCTAGAGCAGAGCGGAACGAGTGATGGATGAACTCGCCGGCCTGGATTCGTGTCAGGACCTGGGGTTTGGGTCGATCTAGAGGCTAACTGATTCGCTTGCCAATTCTATACATCGGTGATTGGATTGGAGGCATGGGCTTGTCTGAATTTAATTGGCATGCGGAACTCAAATGAAGGCTCAGATGCTCCGCTATGGATACGAGCCTGGCCCCTGCGTATGCTGCCGTATTCATGCACGAGACCAAGCTTCGTAGTGTTGAGCAGCGCACCCAGACCGTCTGTCTCCTGGTGCTCTCCGCCGTAGCCATCGGAGTGGCCCTCTTTTTCCTGCGGCAGGTGCTCGTGCCTTTCGTCTTGGCACTCTTCCTGACCATGGCCGTGACGCCGGTCATGGACTTGCTTCACCATCGAATGAGGATGCCCCGCGGGCTCTCGATCGCCACGACCATTGGGCTCGCGAGCGTTGGGCTATTGGCCATGGGCGTGCTGGTGTCCACGGCTCTATCGGAGGTGTTGGCGAAGGACGCCATCTACGTGGAGCAGGTGAACGGATTGGTCTCCGCTGCGGAAGAGAGGTTGGTCTCCTGGCAAGGCAGCTTCGAGAGCGTCCTGGGAGTCGACGAGGGTCCCGTCCCGTCAGACGCGGCGGCACCCGCCTTGGATGACCCGCTAGCCGTGATTCCCGAACAAGGCATTGAGCCCAATTCAGCCGATGGGGAGCAGGCGAGGGTGGAGAGTCCTTTCGGGGCCTTGCGGGGAAAGCTCCCAACCATGGTGGGGCAGGCCATCTCCTGGACGGTGAATTCAGCCCTCGCTTTGCTCTCCCAGGGATTGCTGGTGATGATCTTCATGATGTTCCTGATCACGGGCTACAAGGCTCCGGAACAGCGCGACCCAGACTCTTTGAACTTCAAACTACGGGCCCAGGTGAAGGAGTACCTACGCGTCAAGATCTTGGTCTCGGGAATCACCGGCACGGCCACTTTCGCGATCTTGCAGTTCCTTGGTGTGGACCTGGCGTTGGTCTTTGGCTTGATGGCCTTCTTCCTGAATTTTATCCCCAACATCGGCTCGGGCATCGCGGTCTTGTTGCCTTTGCCCGTGGTCGTCCTGGCGCCGGAGGCGGACCTGGCCCCGCTCAGCAAATTGCTGGCCATCGCACTACCGGGCTTGGTTCAGTTCCTGGTCGGCAATGTGATGGAGCCTCGCTGGCTTGGAAAATCTCTGGATCTCAGCCCGGTGGTGGTGCTGCTCTCCTTGATCTTTTGGGGAGTTCTCTGGGGCCCGGTCGGCATGTTGTTGTCCGTCCCGATCACGGCTGTGATCAAAATGCTGCTGGAACGGTCGGAATTGACCCGGCCCGTGGCCTCGCTATTGTCCGACGGGGACTGAATCTGCGAATCACGAGGGTTTCCGGCGGTCCCTCCTATTTGGTAGACCCTTTGCCCGGCAAACCACCGGTTCGCCCCTGACCCCCCCTCAGAGCTACCTATGAGTGATCTCGATTCCAGCCCCGAAGAAAAGGAACCGGAGCTTCCGGCCTACATTATCGAAGCCGCCCGCTCGGGCCGCTCCAAGTGCAAGAACTGCCGCAAGGTCATTCCAAAAGACGCCCTGCGCCTTGGCGTCCTCGTCGAAGGTCCTTATGGGGTTGGCCACATGTGGTATCACCTCACTTGTGCTGCCAAGCGATTCTTCGACAAGCTGAAGGAAGCCTATGAATTGGAAGCTTGGACCTTGGCCAAGGTTCCGCTCAGTGCGGAGGACTTGCCCCCCCTGGCCGAGATGGAGCAACTCAGGGAAGAAGCCGAGAAGAAGAAGGCGGATCGCAAGGAGTTGCCTCACACCGAACTCGCGCCTTCGGGACGCGCCCGTTGCAAGCATTGCGACGAGTTGATTGAGAAAGGAAACCCGCGTGTGGTCATTGGCCGTGCCGTCGAATTCGGGCAGCAGGTGCGCACCACACCGATCAACGTTCACCCGGCCTGTGTGGCTGATGCCTTGCAAGCTGAGGATTGCCCTACAGAAGCAGACGGATTCGTCGAGGCCTTGCGAGCCAACAGCAAGGACACAGAATCTGTTGTGATCGATTCGGTCGTGGCCGAAATCGGATCGTTGTACTAGCAGGCCGTCGGAGTCGTCGCATCGAGAGTGCTCCTACTCGCGTTTCGCCGGCTGCTAGGGCTGCTCGCTCAAGTCTTTCGGGTTCGCGCCCTCGGCTCGTGGGTGCGCGCGTTCGTACACCTCGCGCAGGCGCTCCACGGAAACGTGGGTGTAGATCTGAGTGGTGACCAAGTGCTCATGGCCCAGGAGTTCCTGAACGGCGCGCAAGTCCGCGCCGCGATCAAGCAGGTGGGTAGCAAAGCTATGGCGCAGTGTGTGAGGCGTCGTGCGCCGAGTGATCCCGGCCTGCAGGCTGTACTTGTCCACCATGCGGCCCAAGGAGCGCGTGGTCAGGCGCCCACCTCGTTGGTTCAAGAACACCGCGTTGGAAGCGCTCGGCATCGGCCGCGGGCGCTGCGGATCGCCTAGGTAGGCTTCTAGAGCTTCGATGGCAAAGCGTCCCACTCCGGCCAGGCGTTCCTTCTTGCCTTTGCCGAGCACTCGTGCAATGCCTTGGGAGAGATCCAAATCGCCGCGATCCAAGCCGACGGTTTCTGCGGCCCGCGTGCCCGCGGAATACATCAACTCGAGCAAGGCGCGATCTCTTCGACCGGCGGGAGAACTCTTGTTGGGTGCTTCGAGCAAGCTCTCGACCTCTTGCAGTTCGAGACAGCCGGGCAAGAGTCGCGCTGAGC
>JBLIMI010000283.1:0-5527 GCA_047638655.1 Minisyncoccia bacterium
TTTGTGATCCCGAAGTTCCAGGAGATCTTCCAGTCCTTCAACGTGGACTTGCCGCCGATCACCCAGCGCTTGCTCGATGTCTCGGAGTTCACGGTCAACTATTGGTATGTGGTCTTTGGCATCCCCCTCGTCGGCTTGATGTTTCACTTCATGTTGATGGGGCGTGCTGGTGCCTACCGCTACTTCGTGCACAAAATCGTGCTCAAGATTCCGGTCATGGGGACAGTGATCTCGACGTCCCTGGTGGCGGGTTTCTCGCGCACCTTTGGCACCCTGATCCAGGCTGGGGTGCCCCACATCGAAGCGCTCGAGATCGTGCGCGACACCACGGGCAATGATCTTCTGCAGGAAGGCATCGAAGACGTGCGGCGCGCCGTTCGGGAAGGGGAGGGCCTGGCACGACCGCTGGGCGCCACCGGACTGTTCGATGACCTGGTGGTCAACATGGTGGACGTGGGCGAGGAAACCGGCGAACTCGACCGCATGTTGGTCAAGGTGGCCGAGGCTTATGAGAAACAGGTGGATCGCAAGATCGACGCCCTGTTTAAGTTGCTCGAACCCTTGATGCTGGTGCTGATCGCGACCATGGTCGGTTTCATTGTGGTGGCGCTCTTCATGCCCTTGCTCAGCATCATGTCCCAGTTGGGCGGGATGTAAGGCCACATGCGCATCTCCTTGGGGCTGCGCGTGCTGACCTTGGTTGGCACGATCAACTTCGCCGTCTTCGGCGCGGGGCTCTATTTCCTATCCGAGGAGTTGGGGCGCACGCGCCAGACGCAACACGAGCAGTTCGCCGGAAGGGCACTGCTCAAGTTGAGCAATTCGATCAACAGCGAGGGGGAGTTGGGCGTGGCGCAGATCCTGGAGTGGCCATTCTGGGATGTGGTCACGGACGCCATCATCGTCGATCGCAACCCTTCGGGCGTCTCGCTCAATCCCGTCGGAGCTTTCGAACGTGGTGCGGGTTTTGACCGCTCCAGAATCGAGCAGGACTTGGCGCAGGCGATGGAATCCAAACTCGTCGTCCCCCGCGTGGGGGGCATGGCCATGCCCATCATGGATCGCGGAGGCGAGGTCTGGGGAGGGTGCTGGTTCCGGGTGCAACCGGGCGCGGACGAGAGGCCCATTTGGCTTGGACTCTTGCCCTGGTTTCTGGCCTCCACGCTGTTGCTCTTCTTTGGCACCTTCGGGGTCTTGCGCCGCTACGTTTTGCGACCGGTGGGTGCCCTAGCCGAAGGCGTGGCGAAAATCCGCGGGGGCAATTTCGAGTTGGAGATCGCTGCTCCTCGGCACTCCGACGAGTTGACTTCGCTGATCGCCACGTTCAATCAAATGGCGTCGGACGTCCACAACTTCCACGCGTACCTCGAGCACGAAGCGGACGCCGCCAAGGAGAAAGCTTTCCAAGCGGAGGCTGCGGCCTTGCGGCAACGACGTCTGGCTGCCATGGGAGAGTTGGCCGCTGGCATCGCCCACGAGATCAACAATCCCCTGGGGGGCATGCTGAACGCCGTGGAAGTTCTCGAGCGCGAGGGGACTTCCGCCGAAAAACGGGCTCGCTACCACCAGTTGCTGCAGGGCGGGCTGGAGCGCATTCAAGGCACGGTGACGAAATTGCTGCGCTTCACGCCGCGCCAGGCCCAGCTTGGGCCCCTGGATTTCTCGGGACCCATTCGCGATGCCGTGGACCTCGTGCGTCACCGGGCGGAGAGCCAAAACGTGCGCTTTAGTTTGGATTTCGAACCGGTTTCGCCTTCCGTTCAAGGCCTGCACTCGGAGCTGGGTCAGGCGGTGCTCAACTTGCTCGTGAACGCTCTGGATGCCCTGCAGTCCGTCGGCGAGGGGGGTGAGATCGAGGTCCTGCTGCGCCCGGACGGCGAGGGTTTGATCTTGAGCGTGCTCGACAATGGACCTGGAATTGACGAGGACCAACTGGAACGGGTCGCGGATCTATTCTATACCACCAAAGACGTGGGACGCGGAACCGGGCTGGGCCTGGCGTTGGTTCACAATGTGGTCGCCGAACACGGGGGCGTTGTTCAGATACGAAACAGAGAGGGTGGCGGGTTACGCGTGGATCTGGTATTTCCGAGTGCTACCGGAATGGCTTGATGGAAGACCTATACATCTACATTGGGATCGCGGCCCTGCTTTTGTGCTCGGCTAGCTTCAGCGGTTTCGAAGCAGCCCTATTCAGTCTCTCGCCGGAACGGCACGAGCAAGCACCAGCCCGTGTGCAGGGCTTGCTGATGAAGCCGCGCGAACTGTTGATCATGGTGTTGCTCGGCAATCTGTTCGTGAACATCACCTACTTTTCGATCTGTATGCGGCTCGATTGGGGAGACTCGGCGTACAGCGGTTTGATTGGAGTGCTGGTGCCCCTCGTCATGATTCTCGTGTTCGGGGAGATCTTGCCCAAGACCTTGGCCTTGCGTGCAGCCCCGGCTGTTTCGCGCCTGGGTGCGGTTCCTGCGGAGGCCATGATCGCCCTCACACGACCACTGACGAGAGGCTTCTCCTGGTCCCTCGACATCATTTCGCGAGCCATGGGGGAGTCCGGCGGAGACGAGCGTGCGATTGACGCAGACGACCTAGCCCAAGTGCTCTCGGTCAGTGCAAAGAGCGGGTTGCTCGAACGATCGGAAGCGGACATGTTGGTGGAGATCATCGAACTCGGAGGGATCCGCGTGCGCGAGATCATGACGCCGCGGGTCGACGCGCTCTTGCTCGACATTCACGTGGACCCGGAACCGATCATGGAAGAGGCCGCCCGTCGCCGGCACACGTGGTTGCCCGTTTACGACGAGGATCCCGATCACATCCTCGGTTGCGTGCGGATGCGCGACTTGTATCTACGCGGATCGCGCAAAGTGGCTGAGCTGGTGATGCCAGTCAAATTCGTGCCTGAAGTGGCGGATGCCCTCGATCTCTTGCGCTCCTTTCGGGAGGACCGGGCCACGGAGGCGGTGGTGGTTGACGAATGGGGAGGGACCGCCGGTGTAGTCACCATCGAGGACGTCTTCGAAGAAATCGTGGGGGAGTTGCGGGTCGAAGGCGAGGAGATCGAACGCCCCGTCGTGCCCCTCGGCGAAGGCCGTTTTCGTGTGCTGGGACGACTCTCCATCCGCGATTGGAACGACGAGTTTGGCTTTCGTGTGGTGCCCAACGAGTTTGAAACCGTGGGTGGCTTCGTGACCGCTCTGCTCGGACGCATTCCGAAAGCGGGGGACGAAGCTCGCGTGGGCCGCCTGGTGTTTGAGGTGCGCGAAGTGCGCGGCAGGCGAGTGGTGAGTGTCGACATGCACGTGGAAGCCATGGAGGAAGCCAGTTGAGTTGGCCGCTCGTCGTTCTTGCGCTCAGTTGTGGGCTCTTCTTTAGCGCGATGTTTTCGGGCTCCGAGACGGGGCTCTATTCCCTGACTCGTTCGCGTCTGGATCTGGAGGTCAGTCGAGGAACTCGTGGTGCACGCTTGGTGCGCCAGATGGCTCGCAAACCTTCCGTGATGCTGATTACGATCTTGATCGGAAACAACTTGGCCCTGGAAACCATGACCTTGGTGGCGGAGCACGCCCTGGAATCCCAGGGGACACCCGCTTGGAAGCAGCACTTGATTCTGATGCTGGGCCTGACTCCGATCGTGTTTCTCTTTGGAGAGTTGATGCCTAAGGATCTGTACCGTCGCCGGCCCCATGTAATGGTGCGCATGAGCGTGCCGATCCTGTGGTTGGCACGCTATCTCTTCTGGCCTCTGGAACGAGTTTTGAGGTTGCTCTCCTGGGGACTCGAGAAATTGTTCGGGATCGAATCAGATGAACTCGCCCGGCGCGGCGGCCATGGGGAAGTGGGGAGCATGCTGGCGGAAGGTCGTGCGGCCGGCGCTCTGGAACCGCACGCGGAAGAGTTGGCGCGCAACGCGCTCAAGCTTCGCACCCTGCCTGTGACCCGGGCCATGATCCCCTGGTCGGAGGTGGAAACCCTGGACCGTTCTTCCTCGGATGCGGATTTGCGCCAGCGCGTCGAGAGCTCCAAGCGCACCCGCCTGCCGGTCACGGATGAGGGCGCGGTGGCGGGCTACATTCATCAGTTGAGGGTCTTGCAAGCCGGATCCAAGGCCAAGGTCCTCGATCCCCTGCGCCCTATGATTTTCTTGAGCCCCGAGCTTTCGGTGGACCGCGCCCTAGCGCGCCTGCGGGGAATCGGTTGTCGCATGGCCGTCATCGGCAGCGCGCAGGAACCACTCGGCATTGTGACTCTGAAGGACCTGGTGGAGGAAATCTCCGGCGATTTGGGGGGCTGGTAGGGCGCTTGCTTGAATCACGGGCCAATCCGCCTGCGATTCGATGGAAGCAGGGATTTGCAAGATCTGGTCGCAACCGAGGTTCCTCGCTAGGATAGGCACCTTCAGAAGGCCTGTTTCCGGCCTGACCGTTCCGACCGCTAGCCCCTAGACGAAGCGATGCACCCCACTCGAGATCTGAACCAGGACCAAGAATCCAGGTCCCAAAGAACCATGGGGCGCCGGGAAGGCGGCCTCTGGATGCTGCTTGCGGGATCCTTCTTGGCAGCAGGAGGCTACGCCCTCGAGCCCAGCCGGGGCCCCCAGGGGACCACCGGTCCGGAAATGGTCCTGACGGCGCCCACCATCGCCAACTCCGATTCCAACCATCGCATGATCGCGGTGACCGGGATCGATGTGACCGGCAACAACATTCTCTACGTGATCGACACGATCAACCCCCATATTGCGGTCTACCAGGCCAATGGGGGCTCAGCCGGAACCCAGTCCATCTCCCTAGTGGCGGCCCGTGACATCAGCCTGGACCTGCAGCTTTCGGGCCTCAACGACCGCTCTGAGTTCGATTATAACGAACTCCGCGAACGATTCATCAAGGACGGCTTGCTCGACGAGTGAGCCATTTCTGGGGGAGGGCTGCCCTCCCGCCCAACTGGGGCTTGGGCCGAGAGCCCTCTCCCGGTAGAATTCATCTCTTCGCTTTCCCCATCTCTGCGGATCCCCCCGCAACTACGAACAGACTCAGGAGCCACACTAGTGCCCAACGACGATTTCTTTAGCTTTGACGAGGCCCTGGACGAACTTCGCCTGAAAGAGGAAGAGCTCAAGCGTCTCGTCTCTGAAGGCGAGATCCGCGCATTCCGCGAAGGCGAAACCATGAAATTGCGCAAGGGCGATGTGGAAGCTCTGCGCGGTGAGCTGGGAGAGGTCGTCGACCTCGGCGACTCGAATGAGGAAATCGTCTTCGAGGACGATTCCTTGCAGGACGAAGCTGGCATGGCCACCGAGGAGATCTCGGACGTGGACACCATCATCGAGGACGACATCGAGGACATCGGTGAGATCGAAATCGAAGAAGAGGCTGCCCCCGTGCGTCGCTCCGCTCCGCGCGCCGCAGCTGTGATGGCTCAAGAGGAGGAGACCGAGCCCATGGGCATCCTCGCCGCTTGCATCATCACCACTCTGGTCATGGTCGGCAGTCTGCCCCTGATCTTCTCTGTATCCGCCGGAGAA
>JBLIMI010000284.1:0-5521 GCA_047638655.1 Minisyncoccia bacterium
TTGGAGACGACGAAGTAGTTGCCGGTTTCGTACAACTTCCAGCCGGGTGTTGTGGCCACTTCGCGCTCGAGTTCGGCGCGTTTCTTGGTGCGTAGTCCCGTATCGTCTGCCTTGGACTCCGAGAGTTCGACGACCTCCACTTCAACGCGTTTGAAGGATTTGGCCATTTTTGAAGCAGCGCTCGCATACTTGCGCCACTTCTTGTTGTCCTCGGGGCCATTGAAGACCACCGCCACGTCCACATCCGGATGCAACCGGTAGAGCATGGCGTAGAGGTGGATCATCGTGCCCTCGTGTTCAGCACTGATCAAATATTCCGTGGCTGGCACCTTGTCGACCTTCGTTTCCTTGGCGCTCTTGATCCGAAAGGCGCGACCGGCCACGTTGCTGTCCAACCAATCGAGCAACTCCTGCTCTTGACCTTTGAAAGCGGGTTTGGACTCTGTGTCGCCGTCAGGCTCGGTCTTGCTGGAAGCCTCCCGGGCCTCGCTCGCCTCCTTGCGCCGATCGAACTTCACCAGGTACCCGTGCAGGAAGAGCACGGTGTCAGAACTGATGTTGATGTAGCGGTTGTTGGTGGGGGTGTACTTGCCGATCAGTTGATCTTCACCTGGGCGCGGGGGGGTGAATCCCCAGTCCTTGGGCATCTTGATTTTGAAGCCGATATCGACCGCATCCTCGTAGTACTTGCCTGGCTTGGGAGCCTGGGCCCATGCGGAACTGAGGTCGAAGAAGCAGACGAGGGAGAGTAGGAGGAAAAAGAAACGCGGGACACGGTTCATGCGAGGCTCCTCTTGGGCTGAGCGGTGTTGAGATGGTGGGCAAGGGCTTCACCCAGTAGTACGGTGCAGGGCACTGACGAATTGGAGTGTTTTTGATTCTTCGTCATACGTGAGACTGACGTAGAAAGAAGGGGAATGGGCCTTCAAAACCAACGGTCTTTTGTTCGGTTTCGTACGTGAGGCTCCCAAATTTGCAAGATTCAGCCCTCCCTCCGTCTCCTTGGAGATCATGACCATGCGTGTTCAAACCCTGCTTCTCGCTCTCTTTGCCCTCTTCGCACTCGGTTGCACCGTGTGGTTCTTCCTCGGAGTGGGGGAACCGTCCCAGGAGGGGCTCGGTGCCTCCGGCGTGAACGAGAAGCCGCTGGGCCCGGACACGGAGCTCGCCCTACCTGAGGTGAGCACCCCGGACAACACCAGCGGCACAGGCTCCGCACGGGAAGCCGTTTCCGTGACGCAGACGGAACCGGATACGCAGCTGGCCGCCCGCAGTGGAAGAGCCATCTCAGGCCGCGTGGTGGACACATTTGGCAACCCGCTTCCGAAAGCTCGAGTCTACTTCGTCGCTAGCGGGAACTTCATCGGGGGATCACTCCAGAACATGGCGGATGCGGGGAGCCCTTTTTCGAGGGCTCAGTCGAAAGTTCAGCAAGTCGAGTCCGACGAGCAGGGTGAGTTCACAGTCGACTCGAGCCTACGCGGGCAGGTGCAATTCGAGGTGCGTGCCGAGCGCTTCGCTCCCTTGAGTGAGCGGAGAGCGGTCCAGGGTGGGGACCAGGCCAAACTCGATGATTTTGTGCTGGAGCAAGGCTTGCACCTCTCCGGTCACGTGCTCGATGAAGCCGGCAATGGCATCGCGGGTGTGGAGTTGCATGAGATTCAGCAGCAATCCGGAGGCTTCGTCGTCAACTTTTTTGGGGGAGCATCCCGGCCGCTGGCCATCTCGTCGTCGGATGGTGCCTTCTCCATCGATGAATTGCCCGCGGGACCGTACGCACTACGCCTCGAGCACGAAAATCATCCGAATCTGAAGGTGACCGGCGGTGAAGAGCAAGCCTCCAAGGAAATTACGGGCCTGCGCTACGTGATGGCTGACGGGTACCAAATCCTGGGACGGGTGAGAGGGATCGAGAGCGGAGACGAGCCGCAGTATGCGGTTCGAGCACGCCCCGTCGATGAGTTTGGTGATGACGAAGACGGAGGGATCGCCGCGGGCCGTTTGGGCGCCGTCAGTCGTGGTGGCGCGTTTGAGTTGCGCGGCCTGCTCGAGGGGACCTATCGATTGCAAGTGATCGAAGCGGACTCGGAGACACCCATGTTCGCTTCAGGGCGCTCCGCAGCCGTTCAGGCGAGCACTGGATCGGTGGACACGGAGCTCAACCTGAGAGAAGCTTCCGCCTTGACCTTCCAGGTCGTGAACGACGAGACGGGAGAGCCGCAAGAACAATTTGAAATCGAGTACGGGACGGCGCCCTTCATGCAGTCATTGCGAGATGAAGAAGGCGAAATTCAGGGCGAGCATCCTGGTGGCCTCGTCCACATGAGTGATCTGTTTCTGCGGGGTTCCGGGACGGTCATGGGACTCAAGATCAGTGCCCATGGTTACTCCGATTTCTCCCTCGAATCCGTGAGCTTGGTTCTTGGGGAGACTCAAGACTTGGGAGTGCTTCGCCTGGTGCCCGTGCCCTCGATTCTCGTGACCGTCTTGGACGCGGCGACCTTGGAACCGGTGGAAGGCGCGGAGGTCACCCTGAGCGAGATGCCCGAAGAACAGGAAGAGAGGGGTGGGCGCCGCATGGCTCTCTCCTTGGGCGCAGTCGATGGGGAAGAGGAGGGCGGGCCAGACATAAATCGTTTGATGGGGCGAGAGAGCACCACGGCCATGTCCGACCAGACAGGGGTTGCCCGCGTTCCGAGCTTGCCTGGAAAGCGATGCAAGTTGACGATCAGTCACCGCAACTACGCTGAGTACACACAACTCGATGTGGCGCTTCCGGAGCGCGGCAATGACGAGCTAACCGCTCACATGCAAGCTGGGGGAGTTGTGACGGTCACGGTGTTGAGTGCGGACGGCGGTCCCCAAAAAGGCGTGCGCGTTCGTCAATCTCTCGTGGAAGAGGGTGGGCCCTCGATCACGGGTGGCCCGGGCACGCGTAAGAGTCGCTCCGATGGAACGGTGACTTTCAAACACCTGCCCGCGGGAACCCACAACTTCCAGATCGTGGAAGGCGGCGGGAGTGGAATGTTCACGTCCGGATCCCAGGTGATCATCGCCGGCATGGGGACCGAGAAGGAAGCCAAGGGTCAGGATATTGTCGTGACGGAGGGATCGGAAACTGAGGTCACTCTTCACGCCCGCGCTGAGGGCTTCCTCGCAGGTGTTTTGACGGAGGGCGGCGAGGCTCTCGTGGGAGCAACGCTCACTTTCGAGGAACAAGAAGAAGACAGAGGATCCGCCCCCGGTCTTCCGGGGATGCCTGGTTTTGGTGGGGGAACGTCCACTCGCACGGATGGACGCGGGAAGTTCAAGCAGGAGGCCCTCAAAGTGGGCTTCTACACCGTCAGCATTTCCCACCCGGAACGGATTATGGATGCGGAGTTTGAGGTGGAGATTCGCAGTGGGGAAAACAGCGAGGACTTCGATCTCGATGTGGCGATTCTTGAGGGCCGCATCGTCGACTCCGAGGGCCAGCCTGCCGTTGGCGTCGAGGTTCGTCCCGAGCGCTTCGTGGAGGACAGTGGTGCCCCCCGGCAGCAGATTAGGATGACCATGGTCGTGCAGGGTGATAGCGGAGGCGCGATGTCGATCAGCAACGGTGTCCCCCTGGGCGCGGCGGTTCGCACGGATGCCGACGGCCACTACTCATTACGTGGAGTGACTCCCGATGTGAAGTTGGTGGTGGAGTCCACTTCCGATCGTTATCAAGAGGCGAAGTCCGAACCAGTCACCGTGGGGAGCAATCAGACCCGCGGCGGGGTGGACTTTGAGGTGTTCCTCGCTGGGTCGATTCGCGTCACCGTGCAGGACGCTGATGGCAGCCCGGCCAGTTATGTGATGGCGAACTTGGACTTCACGGAGGACGTGGAGAATCCCCCGGCCACCCAACGAGAAATGATCGGGGAAAGCGGCACGACGACGGTCAAAAGTTTGCGCCCTGGCATCTGGCGGGTGGGCGCCCGCAGCCTCAACGTAGGGGGCGGTGGAGGCCGAATCCGTGCTGGGGGGCCCGGTGGGGGGCAGCCTGCCGGCGGCGCCGAGCCAATGGAGGTCGAGGTGCTGCCTGGTGAGACGGTCGATGTGACCCTGGTGTTGCCCGAGAGCAAGTAGGGTCTAGCGTCCCCTGACACGAACCCGGGGCAGGGCCGAATGGAGGCCTGTCCCGGGAACCAAATTTTCAATGGCCAGACCCGTGTTGGAAATCTGCCATGTGCGGTAGGATCGGCTCTTGATTGCACCTCGGTAGAAGAAGAGATTCAACGCACGATTGAGCTCACAACGATCCCTCGCCTTGCCTCTGATTCTCGCCACGGTTCTCGCGGGGGTGTGGGTGTGCAATGAGTACTTCGGCGGGACCGGAGCGGAAGTCGAAGCTTCGGGAACCGGCGGCGTGCTGCATGCAGCGGACGGAGATGCCCTCTTGATGCCAGGGTTACAACCCGGTGCAGACGGCCAAGGTCCGTTGGGCGGGGAGCGCCGCGCTGTTCTGATCGCCACTCCTGTCGAGGGTTCGGACGCGAGCGAAGAGAAGGAACCGGCACCGGAATACGAGACCCGTCTGACCGGAACCGTGACGCAGGGCAACGCGGCTGTGGAGGGCGCACGGGTCATGGTCCGGGAGACCAGCAGCTGGTTCTCACCTCCGGCCGACGTGGAAGAGATGCGAGCCATGACCCTTCCCGGACACTTGATCGAAGCCATCACGGATGAGGAGGGGCGCTTCTCCCTCTACGATGTGCCCGCCGGCAAAGTGGCCCTTGCGATTCGGTCGCCGGGATTGGCCCCCGTGGTGCGCCCCTCGTTGGAGATACCCGAGCACGAGGACTACGATCTCGGTAGTTTCCAAATGCAGCCGGGGATTCGCATCCTCGGAACAGTGAGCGGCTCCAGAGGCGAAGCGCTTGAGGGCGTGCAGGTGCTCTCCGCCATCAGCAAGGAGGCCGGCTCCGTGCGTCTGGAACTGCCTGGCATTGGAATCCCACTGACCAAGACCGGCCCCGAAGGGGAATTCGAAATTGAAGGCCTTGCTCCGGGGAGTTGGCATCTGATCTTCGACTCGCCACAGCATCGGGTGGTCGAATTGCAAGGCACCACAGAGCCCGAAGGGCAAGTGGAACGGGGCGTGCGAGTGCAGATGGGGGAAGGCCTGGCCATTCGGGGCACCGTGACGGGGCTGCCGGAGACCAGCGCGGGAAGCTTGCGTGTGATGGCGCGCCGCAGCGAGGAGCAACCGTCCGCCGCTGCCGATGAGGTCAAGGGAGCCGAACGTTTTCGCGCGCGCCACGCTGAGGTTCTTGGCGACGGTAGTTTTGTGGTCCTGGGCTTGGCCCCGGGAACCCAGTACAAGTTGCGTCTCTCTCGCCCGTCTGAATCGAAGAACGGCCAGGACGCCAACTCCGAAGACCTGCACTGGACCGTGGTTCGCGGTGTCGAGGACTGCCTGGCCATGGCGGGCACGAACGGCGTCGAATTCAAGTACCGCGAAGAGGCTTCGGTGGTGTTGAACATCACCAGTTCCAAG